>JANOGL010000277.1:0-2507 GCA_031405985.1 Acidobacteriota bacterium
GAGCACAAAGATCGTTCCCAACGAAACCGACATCTCGTCCTTGTCGGCCTTGATCGCCGGGCCGACCGCTGCTATCGCGCTGCCGCCGCAAATTGCCGTACCGGTCGACACGAGCGTCGTGATTCGTTTGGGTATGTTGAGTAATCTACCGAGCAAAAACCCGAGCACAAGCGCGGTTGAAATAACAGCGATGATAAATGCGATGCCGCTCTTACCAGCCTTGTAAACGGCCGCGAGGTTCATTCCAAAACCGAGCATCACGACCGATGCCTGCAGCAGGTAGGTTGCCGGTTTCCCGGTAAACTGCGGAAAAGGATTGCCAAGCGTCAGCGCGAAAACAAGCCCGAGCGCCAGCGCGAACGGCGCCGAGCCGTATGGGCTGAGGCAGAATATTATGAGGAGGACAAAAATAATTTTGCGCATAGAGTCAGAACCACCTACGGTAGTGGGTGGTTTAAGTTAAGTCATACACAACGCGGATGTATTTCGACCTGTATATAGTTTTACGTTCAACCACCTGCTACCGCAGGTGGTTCCGACTAACGCAGGATGCCAAAGACCTTTCTCAGCAGCGCGGTCGTCCGACCGATTGGATCTTTTCGGATCTTTTTCTCTTCATCGGCGACGAGTAGGAACAGACCGTCGAGAGCTTTTTGCGTAACGTAGCCATCGAGGTCGCTGGCGTCTTCGCCGATCGCCTTGCCGATAAAACCGTAGCGACCGATCATGTCTTTGTATTTTTGTGTAACGCCGACGTTTGTCGTCGCCTCTTCGACAATCGGGCGGAACTTAGCACGCAAGGTGTTTTCGCTCGTGCGGCGGAAAAATTGTGTCGCCGAATCGTCTTGGCCGCTCAACAAAATCTTGCGTGCGTCGTCGAATGTCATCTGCTTGATCGCGTCTAAAAAGACGTCTATCGCAACCGGGACGGCTTTTTCCGCCGCGCGGTTCATCGACATTACAAACTCGTCAACACGCTTTCCCTGCCCAAACGCGCGCAGCGTTTTCTCCACCTTCGCGATCTTGCCTGGCAGTGGAATTTTAACTCTCGCATTGCCAAGAAAGCCGTTCTCACGACCGAGATTATCGACCGCGAACTTCACGCCTTTGAACAACGCTTCCTTTAGGCCACCTGAAATATCCGCCGTCGAGAGTTTCGGCTTCGGCGTTGGCTTTGGCCTAACTTGGGCGGTTGCAAAGTTTGCGGACAATACCAACACGGCAAGTGACAATAAGATTTTTGATAAATGCATATAAATTCTCGTTTCTCAACGACGGTTCGCGAGAGCAAGGCACCACTCAGATTTCAAATCACGCAAATTAGTTTTCCGCAAATTCACTTCGCCTTGCCCTGATTCGCAACGGCCTCTTGTGCGGCGGCGATCGCCGCGGCATCGCCGAGATAATAGTTTTTTAACGGTTTAAGTTCGGCGTCAAGTTCATAAACGAGCGGCACGCCCGTCGGAATGTTGAGATTCACGATCTCATCGTCTGAAATACCGTCGAGATGTTTTACCAACGCGCGCAGGCTGTTGCCATGCGCGGCGATGATCAGACGTTTGCCGGCCGCGATCTTTGGTGCAATTTCAGTTTCCCAATACGGCACGACACGCTCGACTGTGTCTTTCAAACATTCGGTCTTGGGAAAATCCTCTAAGTTCGCGTATCGCGGATCGCTGCCCAGCCAGCGTTCGTCAGTCTCATCGAGTTCGCCCGGCGGAATCTCGTAACTCCGCCGCCAGATAAGAACCTGTTCGTCGCCGTACTTTGCAGCCGTCTCAGCCTTATTGAGCCCCTGCAGAGCTCCGTAATGTCGTTCGTTAAGCAGCCACGATTTCGTCACCGGAATCCACATCAGATCCATCTCGTCGAGGATGATCCAAAGCGTGCGGATCGCGCGTTTCAAAACCGACGTGTAAGCCTCGTCAAAAACAAAACCCTCTGCTTTTAATAACTTGCCCGCAGCGTGAGCCTCACCGACGCCTTTGTCCGAGAGATCGACGTCCTTCCAACCCGTAAACCGATTTTCCTTATTCCACTCGCTCTCGCCGTGGCGAATAAAAACGATCTTGTGCATTGTTTTATCTATCTACCGATTTTTATTGTCTTAATCAAGTCATCAAATTCTGCTCCGCAATCCTCATCATTCGGGTTGTCGGAGAAGTTTGCTTGAAAGAAGCTATTCTTCCACGGAATCGCGTATGTCCTGCTTCTAACCGTGAATGTCCTTCCGTCTTGTGCTTTCATTACAAAGGTTGAATGGATAAAAATCGACTTGACCCCACCAATTTCCACTTCGAGCGGTTGTTCGATCAACTTATATTCATCAAAAAACTGCTTCATACCGTCAATGCTTTTGATAATTGCCGATTTGAATGATTGGAAGTCCTTTGTTTTATTTGCCCTGATGTTTATTTGAATAGTAGGGATGACTCCAGGTTTGGTCTTTGGATCGTATTTGTAATACGCAGCGAGCAGAATGTTCCTGTTCAGGTCCTTTTCAAGTT
>JANOGL010000281.1:0-11741 GCA_031405985.1 Acidobacteriota bacterium
GGTAAATTTGTAACAGCAGAAGTTTGAATCGTAACAAAATCGGTCAGCGGCTTATTTGGCAGCGTGATCTGACCGGCGTAAACCGCGCCCGCTTGTAGCTCGATAATGTCGCCGCCGACAGCCTTGTCGACAGCAGCTTGCAGATTGCCGCCGGGCGGAACTTTTATCACACGTCCGTTTGCGGCCTCTGAGATCGCAGGCTGCGGCAGTACAATGCCGAGTTTGCCGGAATAATAATCGAAACCGAACGGCGCCGAGACGAGCGCGATGAACGCAACTGCGATGAGCGCGGGTTTTAGGATTTGCCAGCGCCGACGAGGTCTTCGCAGACGGTTGTCGCTTGCGCGAACGGAATTTATCGCCATTGTATTTGTCACAGCTAAAGCCAACATCACAGTAAACGCCTAAACACCGGCGAAATCCGCGTTGTTTGATGAAAAAATGCGGCCTCAAGGCAGCAAAAGCAGCTACAATAAATTTACCCACGATTCCCGCAAATTTCTACAAAACCAGACCTATTCAGACTTTTATCTACTTCATCCGCGGCCCCGCTGGATGAAAACGATATGTGCGGCATTAACGGTATTGCATACTCTCCGAAGTCCCGACGACAGGTTGATGAAAAAAGGTTGATCGCCATGCGCGACGTACTTATTCATCGCGGGCCTGACGACTGCGGAGTGTTCATGAACAAGGATGATGGGGCCAACATCGGCCTCGGTCACCGACGGTTGAGTATCGTGGATGTCGAGCACGGCGCGCAGCCGATATTCGGTTCACACCGCTCATCCGTCATCGTCTATAACGGCGAAATTTACAATCACGGCGATCATCGGGCCGAACTGATCGCTCGCGGTCACAGATTTACAACCCACTGCGACACCGAGACGATACTTCACCTCTACGAAGAGCACGGTCGAGATTGCGTCGACTATCTTCGCGGCATGTTTGCGTTTGCGATCTGGGACAAAAACAAACGCGAGCTGGTCATCGCACGCGACCGGTTTGGCGTAAAGCCGCTGTATTACGTTCATGACCACGAAGGCAGCTTGTTCTTTGCTTCGGAGATTAAATCGCTGCTCGAAGTTGGAGCGGTAAAACCCGAAATAAATTTCAACGCCCTTCCCGATCAATTCGCTAATCACGGGACAAGCGGCGACGAGACGCTCTTTGCCGGTGTAAAGCGGTTGCTGCCCGGTCACACGTTGACGTGGAAAGATGGCAAGATCGACGTTCACGAATATTGGGATCTCGAGTTTGAGCCAAAGAATGAAGCTCGCAGCGATGCCGAATACGTAGAAGAATGGAGCGACCTGTTTCGCAAATCCGTCGAGCTGCGACTGATGGCCGATGTGCCGCTTGGGATGTTTTTATCCGGAGGCATCGACTCAAGCGCGATCGCCGCAGTGATGTCAACGATGGTGAGTGAGCCGATCAAGACCTTTTCGGTCGCCTTCAACGAGCGTGAAGCAAACGAACTCGAATACGCCCGACTCGTCGCTCGCAAATTCAAAACCGATCATCACGAGATCACGATCACGCCGCGACAATTTTTCGAGGCCCTGCCAAAACTCGTTTGGCACGAGGACGAGCCTATCGGGTTTATCGCGAGCGTGCCGCTCTATTTTGTTTCGAAGCTCGCGCAGCAGCACGTGAAGGTAGTGCTCACCGGTGAAGGCTCGGACGAAACACTCGCCGGCTACGGCCGTTACGCAAAGACTCTGAAGCTTATAAATTACGGCGAAAAATACGAGAGTGTGACGCCGACATTTCTGCGCGACGCAGTTCGCGGCGGCGTCGCGACGCTACCGACGGCGCTAAACCGCAAACTCAACCGCACATTTTTGACCCGCGAATCTGACATCGAAAATCTTTTCTTTGATAACTTTGCCGTTTTTCCGCGAGCGATGCAGCGAAAGTTGTTTCAGCGTCACACGCGTGAGCGAATGCCGCATCTCAATCCATACACACGGCAAAATCAGTGGCTCGAAAAAACGGACGCTGAAGACGTGCTCGACAAATTGCTTTATACCGACACAAAAACTTATCTACACGAACTGTTGATGAAGCAAGATCAGATGTCGATGGCTGCGTCGATCGAGAGCCGCGTGCCGTTCCTCGATCACAAGCTAGTTGAATTCACCGCTCGAATGCCGCGCGAGATGAAACTTCGCGGCGCTACAACAAAATGGATTCTGCGAGAGGCGATGAAAGGAATTTTGCCCACAGAAATTCTAGAACGACCGAAGATGGGTTTTCCAGTGCCGGTCGGCAATTGGTTTCGCGGGCGTTTCAAACACATCGTTGACGAATTTGTTCTGGGCGAGCGTGTAATTAAGCGCGAAATTTTCGACAGCGATTTCTTACGCAAACTCGTCGCCGAGCATAATGCGGGTGAGAATCATGATGAGCGGTTGTGGTCGCTTGTAAATTTCGAGATTTGGCAGCGAAGGTTTATCGATGGCGAAAATAACTGAGACATCGCACGAACATCTGCTAATTACGGCCTCGCCCGATGCTGAGTTGCGCGCGAGGTGGGACGAATTTTTGCGCAACGCGTCGTTTGCCACGCACTACGTAACGCCCGACTTCTTCATCGATCCGTTTGCCGGCCGCGGCGAAAAGTTCGCGATCCTCGCTGTGAATGCCGAACAGATCGATGCCGTTATGACCGGTGTGAAAGTTTACAACAAAATTGTTTCCGGCATGGCAGTCCGTCCGCAGACTGCGTTTAGGAACGGCGTTGACCGAACTTCGGCTGCGAACGCGCTCGTTCGCGGACTTGCATCGCACGCCGGCGAAGCTTGCGATTTAATTACGTTTCACAGTTGGGAAGAAATCGACGGACTCGCAGTGTCCGGCTATTCGCACGAGTCGGCGAACGGGGCTGATCGTGTAGTTATGCTCGATCTTTCAAAAGGCCATGATGCTCTGTTCAAGGAATTCTCCGAACGTCGTCGCACCGATTTACGAAAGACAATGAAGCAAGGAAAGCTCGAGGTGAAACTGCTTGAAACAGAGGCCGAGCTCGCCGAGCTTTACGAAATTCACAAAGACTGGAATAGCCGCAAAGGTAACACGCCCGACGCCCGTCAGAAGTTTGGTGCGATGCTGGCGTCGCAACACCGGGCTACATTTATCGCTATTCACAAAGGCAAGATCGTCGCGGGCACGTATTTAAGATTTTGCGACGGAGGCGTTGTCGAATACGCGGCGAATAACTCACTCGCCGAGTTTCAAAACCTGCGGCCGAACGAACTGCTTGGCTGGAAGGCGATCGAATGGGCGTGTGAAAACGGCTTTACAAAATTCAGCCTCGGTGCCTCGCATCCGTTTTTGGCGCGCTACGGCGGCGAGCTGTTTTCGTCACATCGCTACCAACTTGACCGTACTTTTCTAAAACGGCACGCAATTCGTGAACGAGCGACACGTCTGGCCGTTCGCACATATCTATCGCTGCCCGAATCGGTTCGCAGACGAATAAAAGCCGCAGCCGCACGAGCATGACAGGAAATTCGAGTCTAACTAAAACACCAAAAAACGCTGACGCACTTCGCGGCCGCGATATTGTTTGTTTTAGCCATGATTGGACCGGTGATCCGCTGTCTAAAACGCACTTGATGCGCGTGCTTTCGCGAGAGAACCGCATTCTCTGGATAAACGCCCTGCCAAATCGTATGCCGACGACGTCACCAAAAGATCTGTCGCGCATGTTTAGCAAGTTACGAAGTTTTGCCGACCCGATTCGCGAGGTCGAGCCTAATATCTTTGTGCTCAATCCGCTTGCAATTCCGGCATACGGCAGCCGGGCAATCGTTGATCTAAACCGCAGGGCATTGATACGACAGGTAAAAAAAGCGATGCAACGGCTCGGATTCAAGGACGTAGTAAATATAGTTTTTAATCCCGCAGCCGGTATGATCGCGGGTCAGCTTGGCGAAAGTGAACTCGTCTATTATTGCGTCGACGAGTACACTGCGTTTACGGGCGTCTCGAACGGTTTGCGCGCGATCGAAGAAGATCTGTTCCGCAGAGCCGACCTTGTTGTCGTGTCTGCCGAAAGACTTTACGACTCAAAAAATCATCTCAACCAGAACACTCACATCATCCGTCACGGAACTGACTGGAAGCACTTTAGAAAGGCGGTAGACGGTAGTTTATCGACGCCGTCGGACATTGCCGATCTGCCGCGGCCTATCATCGGCTTTCACGGTCTGCTCGCCGACTGGGTTGACTATGCATTGATAAAAAAAGTCGCCGAGCATTTCGCACACGGATCGGTTGTGCTGATCGGCAAGGTCGCTGTGGATGCCGAGGAAAAAATCAAGATACTCGATGGTTTGACGAATGTGCATCTTCTCGGTCGCAAACCGTATGTCGATCTGCCGGCGTATTGCAAAACGTTCGATGTTGCCCTAAATCCATTTGAGATCAACGAGCTAACTCTCGCGGCAAACCCATTAAAAGTACGCGAATACCTTGCCGCCGGGTTGCCGGTTGTCTCAACTGACATACCGGAAGTCCGCGTTCTCGACGACTGTCTGGTCGGCGTCGATCACAGAGACTTTATTGCAAAGATAGAAACCGCGCTAACAGAGCCGAAGTCTCGCGAAGAGACGAGCGATGCGATCAGGCATGAGAGTTGGGATGCGAAAGTCGATGAGTTGCGAAAGTTGATAAACATAAGATGAATGCGACAATGACTAACAACATAAAAGCCGCCGAGCAGCATGCCCGCGAAGTCTCGAGCGGCGAGCGGTTTGAGTTTGGCAAAAATTGGGCGGCGTTTCTTGCGGTGCTCGACGAAGAGCGCATCGCGAAAGCCGAACGATCTTTATGCGAGATGCTCGAATGCGATTCGCTCAAAGGCAAAACTTTTCTTGACATCGGTTCCGGCAGCGGTTTGTTTTCGCTCGCAGCGAGACGCTTGGGTGCGAAGGTGCATTCATTCGATTTTGACAGCAACTCGTTTGATTGCACGCATGAGCTTCGCCGTCGTTATTTTCCAAGCGATGCAAACTGGCGTATTGAACAAGGCTCGGCGCTCGATGCGGACTATCTAGAATCACTTGGTAAATTCGACATTGTGTATTCGTGGGGCGTTCTGCATCACACCGGTGAGATGTGGCGTGCGCTAGAAAATGCCGTAATTCCGACTCGAGCCGGCGGTAAACTTTTTATTGCGATCTATAACGATACGGGAAGCCAGACTCGGCGTTGGCATTGGATAAAGAAAAGCTATTGCCGTCTGCCTCGAATCTTAAAGACGCCGTTCGCCATCGCCGCGATCTTGCCTGACGAGGGAAAAGCTTTTATCAAGTCACTTATCACTCTTTCACCGATGACGTACATCCGTTCGTGGACAAACTACAAAAACGGCCGCGGCATGAACCGCTGGCACGACATTATCGACTGGGTCGGCGGCTATCCATACGAATACGCGTCCGTCGATCGCATCTTCGAATTCTACAAACAACGCGGCTTCACGCTGCTAAAAGTAAAGAGCGAAGGCGTCGGACTTGGGTGCAATGAGTTTGTGTTTTGGAAAGAAAACTAAAGACACGATCTTTGTTATTCATGGTCTATCCTAGATATAATCAATGCATGCCGACCATCAATGAAATCCAGCCACTCGCAATGACCCTATCAGTTTCCGAACGCGCTACATTGGCATCTAAGCTTTTGGAATCTCTGCCCGACATTCTCACTGACGAAGATGAAGGTGTCGCAGAAGCATTACGTCGTGCCGACGAACTCAAAGCAAAGCCTGAAATTGGTTTATCTTTGGATGATCTCGACGAACAGATCTCAAAACGATTTGTGATATGAAGCTCGTTCTTCACCCATTGGTTCATTCTGACATTGCAGAAACGATGGAGTTTTACGAGCGGGAAGGCGGCTCAAAGCTGGCCGCTGATTTCTACCATGAATTCCGACGTTGTGCGTCAGTTGTTTTAAATCGACCGCTTTCTTTTTCTGTGTTCACCGGAGACCTGCGTCGTATTAATTTGAACAGATTTCCCTTTCATTTGCTTTATCAGGTTGCTGCAGAGGAAGTGTTTGTATTAATTGTCAGACATCACGCCCGCCATCCGGATTTTGGATTGGATCGCTGATCGAGTTTTCAAATCACGCGGCTTCACATTACTAAAAGTAAAGAGCGAAGGCGTCGGGTTAGGTTGTAATGAGTTTGTGTTTGAAAAAAGATAGGAGAATCAACCACGAAAGTGCACGAAAAAGTTTTAGCGCTATTTCGTATTACTTATTGGTTACAATTAGTCACCGTTCTTCATCTTATCCAACAACTCAGACCAGCGAGTGTCATCGCGTAGGGAATCGAGGTTTGTGTCGGTATCGAAGTACGGACGGTTCTGGTTGCCAAGTTTTACGGCTTTGTTTAGCCATTTGAAGGCGAGGTCCTTATCGCCAAGCATCGCGTAGGTTGAGCCAACCCAGTAGGCCATGTCGTGATCGGAGCGTGAGATGGCTAGTGCGTCGTCGGTGAGTTGGGCGCGGGCTTCGTCCGGGCGGCCCGAGCCGGCGAGGATCTCGGCGTAGAGCGGCCGAATGCCATCCATTCGCGGATTTTCCTTCAGCACCGAGTCCATAAGCTTGATGGCCTCGTCGTGCTCCCCTTTGTAATAAAGCGTCGCGGAGCGAAAGATTCTTATCATCGGATGATTGGGCTCGGATTTCGCACCTTTGTCGAGAATTTCTAATGCTTTGTCGAAGTCGCGTTTGTAGATGTAAATTCGCGCACTGTTATAGGCCGCGACGGCGCGGGCGGCCGGGTCTAGCCGTTGGAGCTTTTCAAAGGCCTTTAGCGATTCTTCGTATTTGCCATCGAGGCGGTTGACAACCCCCGTTACAAAATACAAAGCCGCATCGTTCGGGAACTGTTTTTGAAGCAGTTCGATCTCGCTGCGCGCCTTTTTCTTTTCGCCACGGGCCATGTAGATCATCACCATGAGCACGCGTGCCTCGACGACGTTTTGGTCGTAAAAGAATGCTTTCGAGAACGCGGCTTCGGCATATGTATAATCTTCCGGTTCGCCAAGACCTTTGAACACGCGGTTTGCGTAGCACGCGCCAAGACCGCTGTAGGCGAGCGCGAAATGCGGGTCGAGCTCGATGGCGTGTTTGAAATTTGCGATCGCATGGTCACAATCTTCGGCGTCGATCGTGCGAAATATAAACCGTCCAAAGTTGTCGCGGCCTCGCAAGTATTCTTCCCAGGCCTCTGGATTGTCGGTCACGCGCTTGCCCAGTTTTTCGGCTTCGAGATCGGTGAGTTCGAGACGCAGGCCTTCAAGAATACGGTGTGCGATGCCGTCCTGAAGCGTGAGAATGTCGGTGCCTTCGGCGTCGATGCGATCTGACCACAGAATGTCGCCGCTCACGACGTCTAGCAACTGCGCCGTTACTCGGAGCTTGTCGCCGGCGCGAATAAACCCCGCCGAGAGCACTGCGTGAACACGCAGTTCTTTACCGGCTTCACGCGGATCAAGTTCTTTGCCTTGATACTTTGCGATCACCGAACTTGGGCGAACGATGATCGAGCGGATCTGCGCGAGTTCGGTGATAACGGCGTCGGCGAGCGCGAATTCGTAAAAGCTCGACGCTGCATCGCCGCTCAGGTTCTGAAACGGCAAGATTGCGACGCTCTTTTTCTCGGTGCCGGTCGCGGTCATCGAAATGTCGGGCGCGTAACTCGGCGTCGTTGATGGCGTAATCGCGCCGGCCGAGGGCGTCGCACCCGCGGCCGACGTGGCCTCGGGCGTCGATTTGCCGGTGAACCAATTTAGCATCCGCTTTACTTTGCCGCCGTCGGCGTAACTCGGTGCATACGTGTCGCTCAGCATCAGCTGTGCGCCGCCGATCTGCTGCATCACGCCGCGAAGCTCGTCGCGCATCGTGGCGATTTTTTGGTAACGATCTTTCGGCTCTTTTGCGAGAGATCTGTCAACGATGTTCTGTAATTGCGGCGGCAACGCGTCTTTGCGCATCTCGGACAAAAGTTTCGGCGTACCGTAAAGCACTTGATGGCGAACGTCAACGACCGTCTTTCCCTGAAACGCCCAGATGCCCGTGAGCATTTCGTAGATCAAAACGCCGGTCGAAAAAATATCGCTACGGTGATCTGCACGCTCGCCTTTCGCTTGCTCGGGCGCGGCGTAAGTTGCTGTGCCGTATGGAATTCCGAGTTCGGTGATCTGTGTACGATCGTGGCCTGCGCCTTCTGCGACCTGTTCGTCCTCCATCAATTTCGCGAGCCCGAAGTCGAGAATCTTCGCCTGACCGGCGTCGTTGACCATGATGTTGCCGGCTTTGACGTCGCGGTGAATAATGTTTTTCGAGTGCGCGTAAGCGAGAGCGTCAGTGACTTGGATCGCGATCGACACGGCGCTTTTCACATCGAGCGGCCGGCCGGCGACGAGCTGACGAACATTCTTACCATCGACCCATTGCATCGCGATGTAAAAGACGCCATTCGCATCATTGAAATCGTAGATCGTGCAGATGTTTGGGTGATCGAGTTGCGAACAGAGCTGGGCTTCGCGCTCGAAGCGTTTGAAGTTGGCCGTCCTTTGCGTGAGTTCCGCCGGGAGAACTTTGATGACGACCGTGCGGTTGAGCTTAGTGTCGAGAGCTTTATAGACGGTGCCTTGTCCGCCCGAGCCGATCTTTTCGAGAATTTTGTATTGGTCTAATTGAGAACCAACCATAAAAGCAATGCAAAATGCACAGTGCAAAATGCAGAATAAAAACGCCGCAAGTTCGCCGCGTTTATCAGATCACGATTTGTTGCGGCAGAATGCTAAGGCAAAGTAAATTGTGCATTTTGCACTGTGCATTCTGCATTGTCTTCATCCGGCCAACTGCCGAACTTCAAGGGTGAACCGTTCAGCCACGCGGCGGATCGCCCCAGCCCGAAGCCTTGTAAACACCGTTCTCTACGATGCACGGCACGGTCGGATCGCCGTCCGAAATTGCGAGCATATCGCGCTGACGAGCCTTGTCATTCTGCGCGTCGTACTCAGCAAACGCAATGCCTATTGAGTTGTAATGATCTCGGGCTTGCTGGCAATATGGACAACCGGGTTTCGTGTAAATGACGAGTGACATAGATTATTCCAATTCGGTTCAGGTGACTATGATTCCATTCTACTAAACAACCTTGAAAGTAAAAAGGCATTGGACTAAAGAATCATAAAATCCGAAAATAATCGAGTTTATGGAATTTGACTTAAGCGATGTCCTGAAACCCTACGACCGACTGATCGAGATCGAGATCTGCGGGCAGAAAAAGCAGGTGCCCGAGAACAACACTATCTTACGCTGCCTGCAATATCTCGACACCGAGCTTATCTCTTACGCCGACCTCTGCTGGAACGGCGAATGCATTGATTGTCAGGTCTGGATCCAAAACGGCGATAAAGAAAAAATGGTGATGGCCTGCAACACGCCAGCCGTAGAAGGCATGAAGATCGTCAAGCTGGCTGAGAGTATTGATTTGAGCTAATCTAGTTTCACCAATGTCGGAACGCCGAGATAAATTTGAAACTTCTTCGGGCATCGAACTGGCGAACGATTTCAACCCCGACAACACGACGTCGTTGAATTACGACGATGATCTTGCGGATCCCGGCGAGTTTCCGTACACGCGTGGCGTTCGTCGCAGCATGTATCGCGGCAAATTCTGGACGATGCGGCAATACGCGGGTTTTGCGACTGCTGCCGAATCTAATGAGCGTTACAAATATCTGCTCTCACAGGGCACGACCGGCTTGAGCGTGGCGTTCGATCTGCCGACGCAGATCGGTCTCGACAGCGACGATTCGCTGGCGGTGGGCGAGGTCGGCAAGGTCGGCGTCGCCATCGACTCGCTCGACGATATGCTGACGCTGTTTGACGGCATTCCACTCGATCAAGTTTCGACGTCGATGACGATAAACGCGACGGCATCGACGCTTTTATGTCTTTATCTTGCGGTCGCGAAAAAGCAGAACGTTAGTTTTGATAAGGTCTCCGGCACAATACAAAACGACATACTAAAGGAATATATCGCTCGCGGAACTTATATTTATCCGCCAAAACCCTCGCTTAGATTGATCACCGACACGTTCGCATATTGCGCGGCCGAGGTACCGAACTGGAACACGATCTCGATTTCGGGTTATCACATTCGCGAGGCCGGCTCGACTGCCGCGCAGGAAATTGCGTTTACGCTCGCCGATGGAATTTGTTACGTGCAGGCCGCGATCGACGTAGGTTTGGCTGTCGACGATTTTGCGCCGCGGCTGTCGTTCTTTTTCAACTCGCACAACAATTTGCTCGAAGAGATAGCAAAGTTCCGTGCCGCACGCCGCCTGTGGGCACGGATTATGCGGGATCGCTTTGGTGCAAAAGACCCAAGGTCGATGATGCTTCGTTTTCATACGCAGACCGCTGGCTCGACATTAACGGCGCAGCAGCCTGAGGTGAATGTCGTTCGTACGACGATCCAGGCGCTCGCGGCCGTGCTAGGTGGAACGCAATCGCTGCACACAAATTCGCTCGACGAAGCTCTGGGCTTGCCGACTGAGAATGCCGCACGCATCGCCCTTCGCACCCAGCAGGTCATCGCACACGAGTCCGGTATCACCGACACGGTCGATCCGTTTGCCGGTAGCTTCGCCGTCGAAGAACTGACGACGCAGCTTGAGAAACGGGCCGTCGATTACATCGAAAAGATCGACGCAATGGGCGGCATGCTGCGTGCGATTGAGACCGGTTACGTGCAAAACGAGATTCAGGACGCGGCTTACGATTATCAGCGAGCGGTTGAGAAAAATGACGCTATCGTCGTTGGAGTCAATAAATTTCAGGCCGAGGAAGAACCGATTCCGGTTATGCGTATCGACGAAAAGATCGAACGAGATCAGGTTGCTCGAGTTCAGGCAGTGCGTGCAAAACGCGACGCTCAGGCCACCGAAAATGCCTTAAAAGCTATAGAAACCGCAGCCAACGGCACCGAAAACCTGCTCCCGCACATTCTAAACGCAGTCGAATCTTACGCAACCGTCGGCGAGATCAGCCACACGCTTCGCAAAATCTGGGGCGAATACCGCGAATCCGTGACCATTTAGGTTCGATGGCTCGCGCTCATCCGATTCTTAGGACTTTAAAAACCCAAAATAACACTCGTTGTAGTCTGATTGAAACGTGCATTGTTTTCACTGCTCGGCAACTGAATAAAAAAAGAGGGTGGCAAATCTCGTTTGAGGGCCACCCTCTGTGACCATACGCGTTATGAAGTGGCCATGACGCCGGTGAGCCTGTCCCCTTTTCAGAACAGTAATCCTTCAACTCACTATTTCCGCTGAACGCGTCTCCGATCAAAAAATTGGGCCATTGGGTCGAGGTTTTATTTGGTTATATACCTAGTGCTTGAGTTCCTGGCAGATACCCAATGTTCGCTACCTAAGTCGAACAAACTTTAATGGCTTGAAACCAATGTATCGCAGTATCTACCGCGTGTTCCGTGCGTTTGCACACATATGGAGCAAAAAAGATTTTGCGTATTGCAGAATCATCGAATCGGTGACCGCGGCAAATGGCGACTCGGTGTCGGTCAACAATGAAGGCACTGTCCGCGACAGCAACCAAACTACAAAGCCGGCAACTCGCGCAGGGATCGGAGCCGTCCTGGGAGCGGTCATCGGCGCTATCGCCGGTGGCGGTAAAGGTGCGGCCATCGG
>JANOGL010000285.1:0-3290 GCA_031405985.1 Acidobacteriota bacterium
GCCACTCTTTTTGAAACCACTTGAGCAGTTTGTCGTCGCTGTAGAGGCACATGCTGTAAACGGAGATAAAGTTTTTTTGCGACGCGACACCCATAAACGGCAGCGGCTGCTTCGGGTCGCAGTGATAGCCGGCAGGATAAAGTTCGTGCGGCACGGCCCAGCCCATCATGCCGTACGACATCATTTCCTCGAAACCCTTCGGCAGGTTTTTGTTTACGACTTTACGAATGTCGTTGACAGCTTTTTGCCGATCTTCGGGTAATGTTTCGATGTACTCGTCGACGGTTTTTGCTTTTGATTGCATAAGAAATATTTGCCTCAGATTAGCACAGATACACGCAGATATTATCTGTGTTTATCCATGTCCATCTGTGGTTTTGTATTTTTGTGTCAGTAACTTTTCAAGATGCTGCTCGCCGATGCCGTAGAGTGATTTTATCTCAGCGATCTGTGCTTCGATCTCGTCGGAGTTTTTTGGTGTGGCGAGACGCGTGCCGACGAGCATGTTGTTTTTCGGCGTGTGTTCGACAGAAATAAATTCGAACAGACGTGACGAATATCCGCTCTTCTCCAGCAGAAGCGCGCGAAGGCCGTCGGTGACAGTTTCGGCGGTGCGCTCTAACATCACGCCGTGCTTTAAGATGTCGCGAAACATCGCCGGAGCCTTTATTTGTGGCCTGATCTCGCGTTGACAGCACGGCGCGGCGACGATCAGATCGGCGCCGGCGACGATGCCTTTGTAGATCGCATCATCGGTCGCGGTGTCGCAGGCGTGAAGGGCGATCAGGATATCGACGTCGCCGGTTTCGTGAGTTGCGATAGTGCCGGTTACGAATTTTAAACCGTCGAATTCGCAACTTTGTGCGATGTCGTTGCACAGACCGACGAGTTCGGATTTTGCCTCGACGCCGGTCAACGTCACGTTGAGTCCGCGTACATTTGTAAAATAATCATACGCCGCAAACGTCAGATAACCTTTCCCCGAACCCATATCGACGATCTTCAGATCTTGCCGATCCGCGAGCTGCGATTTGTCAAAAAGTTTTGCGAGCGTCTCGACAAATTTATTTATCTGCCGCCACTTATCCTGCTGCCGATCTCGAATGCGGCCTTCGTCCGTGGCGATGCCGAGAGCTTTTAGATAAAACGCGTTCGCGTCAATCTGCACTTTTTTCTTGCGGTCGTGCGTCGTTGGCGGAGCGATCTTGAATGTCGGCTTTGCGACGTTAAGCCGCGACTTTCCTTTTTTGCCGATCTCGAGTTGATAGTCGTTAGTCGTCGTAAAGAGATGTCCGCTAAAAAACTCGGTGCCGAGAAGACTCGCGATCAGTTTGGAGCCTTCGTCGAGAGAGTGGTTCTTCACCGTATCTCGCGTGTCGGTTCGATAGAGGAAGTAGAGCCGCGCGCCTTTTTTGGTCGTCACCCGGCGGATATTTAGTTTTTGCAGATGTTTGTCGTCGCCTTTATAATTACCTAAAGTCGCTTTGACAAATGTGTCGTCTCCGAGCGAGGCGGCGATTGCGGCGACAAATTTTTCGAGCGATTCGAGCATGACGATAGCAGGTTAACACAGATGAGCAAAGAGAATTCAACCATACATATTAAGCATTTTGTTGGGGGCGTGGCGTATTTGCTGCGCGAGACTTTCGAGGGCTCGCCGCCCGACAAACCGAGCGCTTATCTCGACCGCGGCGTCGGTCTATTCTCGACGCTGGACGGTTTGACGGCCGAAGCTGCGTCGCGTGAATTTCACGGCACGACCGTCGCCGCGCAGACCGAGCACGCGAAATTTTACGTCGACCGGCTTTGCGAATACATTAACGGCCGAACCGAGCCGGTAAATTGGGACGACAGTTGGCTGATCGAAACAGTAAACGACGCCGAGTGGGCCGCGCTGCGTGCAAGCGTGCGCTCGTCATACGAAAACACTCTCAGACATCTCGCCGAAGAACGCTCTTGGAGCGAAATGCAGATAGGCATGGCCATCGGTCTCGTCGCTCACACGGCGTATCATCTTGGGGCGATCAGGCAAGTTGCCAAGAACCATCAAACAGGATAGACAGGATGAAAAGGATAAAAGAAAATCCTGTTTATCCTGCTAATCCTGTTTGAATTTCTTTTATGAAGAATTTATTTCACCTCGCATTTCCGGTTCACGATCTCGATGCGGCGCGCGAGTTTTACGGTGGCGTACTCGAGTGTGAAGAAGGACGTAGTTCTGAGTGCTGGATCGACTTTAATCTCTATGGTCATCAGATCGTCACGCATCTTGCGCCGGAATCGGCCGGCGTTCGAGCAACGAACGATGTCGACGCCGATCACGTGCCGATACCGCATTTCGGCATCGTCTTGCCGATGAACGAGTGGCGTTCACTCGCAGACAAACTCAAATTAAAAGATGTGAAATTCATCATCGAACCGAAGATTCGCTTTCTTGGCGAGGTTGGCGAGCAAGCAACCATGTTCTTTCTCGATCCGAGTGGCAACGCGCTCGAGTTCAAAGGCTTTAACGACTTTTCACAGGTTTTTGCAAAGTAAGTCAGAACCACCTGCGGTAGCGGGTGGTTTAATGCAACGAATTCTCGATTCAAAATTGTTTTGAAACCTTATCTTCAACCACCCGCTACCGCAGGTGGTTCTGACATGAAAGCAGAAATAGTCATCATCGGCGGCGGCGTGGTTGGTGCGGCGGTTGCGTATCATCTGACGCAACGCGGCTGTCGTGACGTGCTCGTTATCGAGCGCGAAGAGATGCTTGGGCTTGGGTCGACCGGCAAAGCGACGGGCGGCGTTCGCGCGCAATTCGAGACGGACATCAACATCCAACTTTCGCTTTACTCGCTCGATTTTTTTCGCGACTGGGATTTCGATTGTGAATACGATCCGCGCGGATACCTTTTTCTCGCGACCGACGAGAGACAATTCGATTATTTAAAACGGACGGGTGAGCGACAACGTGAACTCGGCTTTGCAGAAGTCGAATTACTCGATCGTGAAGCGATCATGGGACAAGTGCCGGGTGTGAACTGCAACGACGTGGTCGGCGGAAGCTTTGGCCGACGCGACGGTTTTATTAATCCGCTGGCGGTGCTCGAAGGTTTTATTACCGAGGCAGCGATAAAAGGCGCGCGTGTCAAAACCGGAACGCTCGTCAGATCGATCAATGTCGAAAACGGCCGCGTGACTGGTCTGCTCACTTCGGAGGGGAACCTGACGTGCGAACGTGTCGTGATCTGCTCAGGAGCGTGGGCGAGGAATCTGGCCGCGACCGCCGGCGTCGATCTGCCTGT
>JANOGL010000306.1:0-6056 GCA_031405985.1 Acidobacteriota bacterium
TGCCGCCTGAGGCTCTGGTGATGGAGAATATGCCCGCGATTCCGATGGAGATCGCCGAGGCGACTAAAAAATACACTGAGGCAATTCCGGTCGGCGGCGGAAGTTGGCATCCGGTTCGGCGTGAGATGCTGGCTGTAAAGCGTGCCGGCAACGTCGCTCAGGTTCATATGCTGAAAACTCCGATGGGCGAGGTCAAGCAGCTTACCGACTTTCCCGATCCGGTCGGCGGCGGCAGTTGGCAGCCGACGGAGGGCAAGTATTTTCTTTTCTTTAAGGCATCGGGCGGCAACGAAATTGCACAACTGCATCGCTTCGATGTCGAGTCGCAGACGATCACGCGACTCACGACAAACGACAAAATGCGTATCGGCGGCGGGCCGTGGACCAACGCCGGCGACAGATATCTTTACACGTCGGTTCCGACCGGCGGCGGGACTTCGAGCGAAACGATCAAGACCGAGTTCTACACGATCGACCCGACAAATCCTGATTCGGCAAAACTGCTTGTCTCACTCGACGGCGTCGGCTGGGGAGCGATCGACTTTTCGCCGGACGATAAAAAGCTCATCGTCGGGAAATATGTTTCGGCAAACGAGAGCTACATTTATCTTTACGACATCGCTACCGCCGAAAAGACTTTGCTGACGCCGCAGGACGGCACGGAGAAAGTCGCTTGGAACGTCGGTGGATTTAGCAAAGACGGCAAGGGCATTTATGTCGTGACAGACAAAGGCAGTGAGTTTCAGCGCCTCTTCTATATGGATCTTGCAAGTCGTAAACTCACGCCGCTCACTTCGCACATAAATTGGGACGTGAATGGCGGCGAATTGTCAGAGGACGGCAAGCTGCTCGCGTTCTCGACAAACGAGAACGGCTGGTCGAAGCTGCACGTGCTCGACACCGCGACAAACAAAGAGATCAAACTTCCGAAACTGCCGTCGGGACAGATCGGCGGCTTTCGTTGGCACAAAAAGACCGGCGAATTGGGGCTGAACATCACTTCGTTCTCTTCGCTGACCGATGCTTATTCGCTTGATCTAAAGAGCGGCAAACTCACGCACTGGGCGAAAACCGAGCTGAACGGTTACGAGACAAAAGGCCTGCGTGAGCCCGAGCTGATCAAGTGGAAGAGCTTTGACGGCCTCGAGATCTCGGGCTTTGTTTACAAACCGCCGACTGCTTTCAAAGGCAAACGACCGGTGATCATCAACATCCACGGCGGCCCCGAGGGCCAAACGACGCCCGGACCGCAGGGACGCAGCGGCTATTACATCAACGATCTCGGCGTCGCGATAATTTATCCGAACGTGCGCGGTTCGTCGGGTTACGGGAAGACATTCCTGGCGCTCGACAACGGTTACAAACGTGAAGATTCTGTCAAAGACATCGGCGCGTTGATCGATTGGATCGCAACGCAACCCGACCTCGACAAAGATCGCATCCTCGTGACCGGCGGCAGCTACGGCGGTTATATGACGCTTGCCGTCGCGACGCACTACAACGACAAGATCCGTGCGAGCATCGACATCGTTGGTATCTCGAACTTTGTTACTTTTTTGAAAAATACCGAGAGCTATCGTCGTGATCTTCGTCGTGTCGAATACGGCGATGAGCGTGACGCGAAGATGAACGAGTTCCTGACAAAGATCTCGCCACTCACCAACGCGCACAAAATTACAAAGCCGATGATGGTCGTGCAGGGCAAAAACGATCCGCGTGTTCCATACACCGAGGCCGAACAGATCGTCGCCGCGATCAAGAAGAACAACACGCCCGTCTGGTATTTGATGGCGAACGACGAGGGGCACGGCTTTAGTAAAAAGAACAACGCCGATTACCAATTTTATTCGTCGATAATGTTTGTCAAGGAGTTTTTGCTGAACTAGTTCCAGCTCTCCTCCTTACGAAGGAGGAGTACGGCTTTAGCCGCGAGGTGGTTCTTTGGTTTGCACAGATTCTTGTCGGTCAACAAAAGAACCACCCCGTCATCCCGACAAAAAAGTCGGGCTGCCCCTTGTTCTGGCACAAAAGACGTGCCAGTGTTGCGAGAACGTCGCAACCGCGTAAGGAGGGGAGCTTTTTATCTTGTTTTGATAACGTCGAACATTCTATAATGTTACGGTCGCTGCTCGGCGATCCACTACTGCGGACAAGGGTGTCCGCGTTCCATCCAATGAAAAAGTTTATCTTTCAAACGCTCTTTGTGTGTGCGTGTGTGTTTGCAGCGCCTGTTGTGGCTAGCGCGCAAAAGGCGGAGAACGTCGGCGTTACATTATTAAAAGACACCGGCAAGGCCGCCGAGATCGTGATCGGTTCGGCGGCGAAAGCGACGTGGGCTGTGACAAAATTTGCCGTCAAAACAACCGTAAAGCCCGCCGCTAAAATAGTCTTCACAAAGGCCGCCCCTGCGTTGGGAAAATTCGCGCTAAAAAAGAGCGCCAAACACCTGCTGCCGGTCGCCATAAAGTTGGCAGCGTTGTGAGTTGTCAGCTATTCTTGCGGTATGAAATCTACCGTCGATGAAATGCTGGCTCGTCTGCCGCTGCCCGCAACCGAAAAGTGGAAAGAAGGCGTTTGGGATATCGAGCCTTTTGAAAAGGCGGGCGTAAAGCTCGTCTTTTTCGCGCCGCGTGGAATCGATTATCAGACATTTCACGACGAGGACGAGTTTTATTTTATTGTCCGCGGCAGCGGTGAGATATTCATCGGCGACGAGAGATTTGATTTTAAGGCCGGTGACGCCTTTTTTGTCGCGGCGAAGGTCGAGCACCGGTTTGAGAACTTCACGGACGATTTTGCGACGTGGGCAATTTTCTTCTGAAATTGGCCACTAATGCGCACGAATGAACACGAATTAAGAAGAACTCTTCATATTTGTGGCATTCGTGTAATTCGTGGCTAACTTCTTGTTAGGTCTTCGTAATCCGCGATTGCCGCATTGATAACTTCATAACTCTGCTCGCGGCCATAGGAAAATGCGATCTCGCAGACATTATCGGCGTCCGGTAGCGATTTGTAAGTTAAGAAATAATGTTCGATACGTTCTGTAATGCCGTTTGGAAGCTCGGCGATCTCGTTGTATTGTCCGTAAACTTTATCGCCCTTTAGCACGGCAATAATTTTGTCATCGGCCTCGCCGTGATCGATCAGACAAAATCCGCCGATGGGCCGAGCTTTCAACAAAATGTCGCCGCGAGGAATGTGGTGTTCCGACAAAACCAAGATATCGAGCGGATCACCGTCTCCGTCGGATATAGATTTGCCTGATTTGCGCGCAAGTCCTGCGATGCGCGAACCGCAATATGTGCGCGGGATAAAACCGTAATTCGCCGGAACGACATTCGAATACTGCTGCGGCCGGTCTATCTTTAGGTAACCGGTCTCCTTGTCGACCTCGTATTTGACCGTGTCGCTCGGCACGATCTCGATAAAAACCGTGACTTCGTGCGGAGCGCCATCGCCGATTGAGACGCCGTGCCAAGGATGAGCTTTATATGTCGGATGCATTAAAATATTATTGAATTCTCAGTTCTTAATGTCTAATCTTTTGGAAATCGAAGATCTGCCGCACGTGAGGATCGTACGCTTCTGCCGACCGGAATCGCGAAACGCTCTCTCGGCCGACGTACTCGACGCGATGGACAAAGCGATTTCAACGCTCGGCGACCGCGCTCTGATCTTTACGGGTGTCGGTGCCGCGTTTGCATCGGGCGCAAACCTAAACGAGATCGCTGAGTTGACCATCGAAAGCGCACCGGCGTTTGCACGTCGCGGACAGACGCTAATGACGCGCATCGCGAACCTGGAACAGCAAACCATCGCCGCGATCAACGGGCATTGTTTCGGCGGGGCTTTGGATCTCGCGTTGTCGTGCGACATCCGCATCGCCTCGCCAAATGCTCAATTCGCGCATCCCGGAGCAGGCCTCGGAATAATAACCGGCTGGGGCGGCACGCAGCGTCTGCCGCGATTGATCGGCCTCGCAAATTCTTTTGAAATGTTTTTTACTGCGTCGCCGATCGACGCAAAACGCGCATTAAGGATCGGGCTCGTCGACGAGATCGCGGATGACGTTCTTGCTTGTGCTTTAGAAACTCTGCGCTAACTTTGCGGCGTTGCGTGAAGAATGTTTCCCGCAAAGACGCTAGACCCGCAAAGAAAAGCATCATTCAAGTGACATCAATCGCGCTTCGAAACTATAATCGTCCTATGAAGGTTCAGCTTGTAAATATTGCCCACGCACGCTCGGGCGACAAAGGCGACACGGCGAATGTCGGCCTGATCGCACTCAGACCTGAGATCTATCCGATTCTCGTCCGCGAAGTCACAGCAGAAAAGGTGAAAGAACATTTCGGCGACATGGTCAAAGGCGATGTCGAGCGTTTCGAACTGCCCAACCTCGGCGCGCTCAATTTCCTGTTGCACGGCAGCCTCGGCGGCGGCGGCACGCTCAGTTTGATGACCGATGCTCAAGGGAAAACATTCTCGACGGCGCTCCTGCGGATGGAGATCGAGGTGCCGGACGGCTACAATGTTGACTGAATAAAGACTGATACATCAATGTCAAAAGTTTCTGGAGGGACAATGTTCAAATCCTTTACCCGTGTACTATCTTGTCTAATCCTTTGCCTGTCTATTACGACTCAATCAACTGTTGGCCAAACACCGCAGTTAATGGGCTTTTCGTCAGCGAGTTCACGCACACAGAAGGAGCTCGAGGCTCGATTCGATTCGGTCTTAAAGGCCGATAATCTCCGCGATTGGATGAAACGCTTGTCAGCGCGGCCGCATCATCTCGGTTCGCCGTATGGCAAGGAGAATGCCGACTTTATCGCCTCGCAGTTTAGATCGTGGGGTTATGACACAAAGATCGAGAGCTTCGACGTGCTTTTTCCGACGCCGAAGACAAGGCTTGTCGAAATGACCGCGCCGGAGAAATACACGCTCAAATTAAACGAGCCTTCGCTTAAAGACGACGCTACGTCATCTCAGCAGGACGAACAATTACCTACGTATAATGCGTATTCGACGGATGGCGATGTGACCGGCCCACTGGTTTACGTGAATTACGGCGTGCCCGCGGATTATGACGAACTCGAGCGCCGCGGCATCGATGTAAAAGGCAAGATCGTGATCTCCCGCTATGGCGGTTCGTGGCGCGGTATCAAGCCAAAGGTTGCTGCCGAGCACGGAGCGATTGGCTGCATTATCTACTCCGACCCGCGAAACGACGGCTATTATCAAGGCGACGTTTACCCTAAGGGGCCTTACCGCAACGAGAATGGCGTCCAGCGTGGCTCGGTGATGGACATGCCGCTACACCCCGGCGACCCGCTGACAAAAGGCGTCGGTGCGACCAAGGACGCAAAACGTATCGACATAAAAGGCGCGCCCACGCTGACCAAAATTCCAGTACTGCCGATCTCGTACAGCGACGCTTTGCCGCTGCTAAAAAATCTTGACGGTTCGGTCGTGCCCGAAAGCTGGCGCGGCTCTCTGCCGACGACGTATCGTTTTGGCGGCAGTACACCGACGGTTCGCCTTAAACTCGAATTCAACTGGGACATAAAACCGATCTATAACGTCATCGCAAAAATCGCGGGCAGCGAGCGTCCCGATCAGTGGATAATGCGAGGCAATCATCACGACGCGTGGGTCAACGGTGCCGACGATCCGTTGAGCGGCGAGGTCGCAATGATGGAAGAGGCCCGAGGCGTCGCCGAGCTTGCCAAAACAGGCTGGCGGCCAAAGCGAACAATTGTCTATTGCTCTTGGGACGCCGAAGAACAGGGTCTGATCGGCTCGACCGAGTGGGTCGAGACACACGCTGACGAACTGCGACAGAAGGCTGCCGTGTACATCAATACCGACTCGAACCGCCGCGGCTTTTTAGGCATCGGCGGCTCGCACACGCTCGAAAAATTTATTAACGAGGTCGGCCGCGATATTCCCGATCCGCAGGTCAAAATGTCTGTCTGGGAACGCGCCCGCGCGCAAGCTATCGTCGAAGGCTCGCCCGCCCAGCGCACAGAGGCGATGTCGCGTGACGATCTGCG
>JANOGL010000359.1:0-5511 GCA_031405985.1 Acidobacteriota bacterium
CGGCGTCAACGAAAACATGTATGACGCAGCAAAGCACAACATTATTTCCAACGCTTCGTGCACGACGAACTGTCTCGCGCCGGTCGCGAAGGTCATTCATGAGAAGTTCGGCATCAAAAACGCTTTGATGAACACGATTCACAGCTACACGAACGACCAGCAGCTGCTCGATCTGCCGCACAAAGACCTGCGTCGAGCTCGCGCCGCCGCGTTATCGATGATCCCGACCTCGACCGGAGCCGCAAAGGCCGTCGCGCTCGTGATTCCCGAACTCAAGGGCAAATTCGACGGCATTTCGGTTCGCGTCCCGACACCGAACGTCTCGCTCGTCGATGTCGTGATGATAGTCGAAAGAGAAACCTCGACCGAAGAGGTCAATCGCGTTCTCAAGGACGCTGCGAACGAGGAATTGAAGGGAATTCTGGCGTTTAGCGAAGAGCCGCTGGTGTCGATCGACTTCAAAGGAAACCCAAACTCATCCATCGTAGATGCTGAAAACACTAAAGTTATCGGCGGCACGACGGTCAAGGTCTTATCCTGGTACGACAACGAATGGGGTTACTCTTGTCGCGTCCGCGATCTGGTCAAATTCATTGCTGCGAAAGGCCTCTAGTCAGAAATACCTGCGGTAGCGGGTGGTTTAATGTTGCGTAATGTTAATCTTCAACCACCCGCTACCGCAGGTGGTTCTGACTATGAACAAAAAGTCCATCAAAGACGTCGATATCGCCGGTAAGCGTGTATTCGTCCGCGTTGATTTTAATGTGCCGATCAAAGACGGCGAGATTACTGACGACACGCGGATTCTCGGGGCTTTGCCTACAATCAGATACGCCGTCGAAAAAGGAGCAAAGGTCATTCTCGCCTCGCATCTTGGGCGTCCGCTGAAAGACAAAAAGAAGGCTGAAGAGAAGGGAATGCCGTATGACGCGACTAGGTATTCATTGAAACCGGTCTTTGAGTATTTATCGAAGTTAGGCGACTTAAGTGTTGCATTTGCAGATGATTGCGTCGGCAATGATGTTTCGGCACAAGTCACTGCAATGAACAGCGGCGATGCTTTGCTGCTCGAAAACCTGCGACTTCACGCAGAGGAAGAAAAGAACGATCCTGAATTCGCAAAACAGCTCGCTTCGCTTTGTGATGTGTTTGTTAACGACGCATTCGGCACGGCGCATCGTGCGCACGCTTCGACGGAAGGCATTACGCACTACGTCGATACCTGCGTCGCCGGCTTATTGATGGAAAAGGAACTTGAGTTTCTTGGGCGTGCGCTGAACAATCCTGAGCGGCCGTTTGTCGCGATTCTCGGCGGTGCAAAGGTCTCGGACAAGATTCCGGTCATCGAGTCTTTGATCGAACGAAAAGTGGACAAGCTGTTGATCGGCGGAGCGATGGCATATACGTTTTTCAAGGCGCAAGGCTTTACGGTTGGCAAATCGCTCGTCGAGGACGAAATGATGCCGACGGCGCTCGAGGTCGAGAAAAAGGCTAAGGACGCGGGCGTTGAGCTGATATTACCGACGGATCATCAGGTCGTTGACAGCTTTGACCCGCTAAATTCCCGCAAGACGATTCCGATCGACTTTACAAACG
Organism: Acidobacteriota bacterium; assembly: GCA_031405985.1. Taxonomy (GTDB): domain Bacteria; phylum Acidobacteriota; class Blastocatellia; order Pyrinomonadales; family Pyrinomonadaceae; genus OLB17. The sequence goes on from JANOGL010000359.1 coordinate 1,597, forward strand.
CAGGTCTCGTCGGCCTCGATATCGGCGTAGAAACGCAAGCCGTTTTTGCCAAAGCTCTTGAAGGAGCAAAGACAATTGTCTGGAACGGGCCGATGGGAATGTTCGAAGAAAAACCTTTTGACGAAGGCACGATCGCCATCGCAATGGCCGTCGCCGATGCGACTAAAAAAGGAGCGACATCGATAGTCGGCGGCGGAGATTCGGTCGCCGCGGTCAATCAGGCCGGCCTCGACGCGCAGATCTCGCACATCTCGACCGGCGGCGGTGCAACTCTTGAATTCCTCGCCGGCGACACGCTGCCTGGCGTCGCGGCACTAGACGACCGTTAAATGTATTGTTGTGTTTGTAGGAGTAATGAATATGTTTTTAAGAAAAAGTCTATCGATATTTCTGCTGTTCACGATGACCGGGGTTTTTGGCAGCATCAATTTGTCAGCGCAAACCAAGCAGGAGAAAAAGGCTGTAAAGGTTGAAGCAAGACTGAAGAAGCTCGGCACGGGCGAAAAGGCAAAGGTCAAGGTCAAGCTTTACAATGCCACCACATATCAGGGCTATTTGAGCGAGGCGAACGACGAGGATTTTGTCGTTGTCGATAAAGGCGGCAATCCGAACCGACTGCGCTATTCCGATGTAGATAAGATAGGCGGGAGAAATCTCTCGACCGGTGCCAAGATCGCGATCGGTGTCGGAATTGGCGTTGGGGCTACTATACTTACCATACTGGCTCTTATTGCCTCGCTAGACGACTAGATCTATGAGAAAACCCGTAATTGCCGGAAACTGGAAGATGTTCAAGCTGCTCGCTGAGGCGGTTGATACTGCGATTGCGTTAAAGCCGCTGGTTGCGAACGCGAATCATTGCGAAGTCGTCATCGCGCCGGTTTTTACGGCCTTGAAAAGCGTAGTCAGCCGTCTCGAAGGCTCGAATATTCGCGTCGCGGCTCAGGATTGTGCGGGGCAAAACGAATTTGGCGCCCACACCGGCGAAGTCGCCCCGACGATGATACAGGACGTCGGCTGCACGCACGTGATCATCGGCCACAGCGAGCGTCGGCAGTTTTACGGCGAGACTGACGATTCGGTGAATAAGAAGACGAAATCGGCGCTCGCGGCGGGTCTGACGGCGATAGTTTGTGTTGGCGAGACGCTCGACCAGAGGGAAGCCGGTAATGCAAATTCAGTCGTCGAAACGCAGCTAACTGGCGGTCTCAGTGGTTTGACAGTCGCCGATATGGAACGTATTATTATCGCTTACGAGCCTGTCTGGGCGATCGGAACGGGTAAAACCGCGACGCCTGAACAGGCTCAAGACATGCACGCTGTGATACGGAATGTGCTCGCCAAAACTAATGGCGAAGCGGTCGCAAACGCAACGCGAATCCTCTATGGAGGTTCGGTAAAGCCCGATAATATCGCGACGCTCATGTCACAGCCTGATGTCGACGGCGCACTCGTCGGCGGTGCAAGCCTCGACGCCGCGACTTTTGCAAACATAGTGAATTACGAAAGGCAGTGACGGGTGACAAGTAACAGGTGACAAGCAAAGCAGTGATTTACCCGTCACCGTTTACCGTTCACAGTTAACAGTTTTATGTTGGTTTATATTTTATACGGACTATTTTTTCTCTCGTGCCTTGTGTTGGTCTTGGCTGTTTTGTTGCAGCCGGGCAAGACCGACGCCGGAGCTCTTTTTACTAGCAGCGTCGCAAGTTCGGCACTAGCGCCGCGCGGTACGGCGACCGTGTTGTCAAAGGTAACGATCAGCGCCGCCGTTGTGTTTATGCTTTCGGCGTTGCTGCTGGCAATGCCCGCACTTACCGGCAACGTTTCGGTTCTCTCGGCAAATCCCGAAACGGCAACCGAAACCCCGGCCTCGGCCGAAGCCAACACTGCACCGGCTAACACGGAAGTTCCTGTGGCAAATACGGACTCACAGCCTGCGAACGCGACGAATATAGAAGTCCCTGCTTCAAACGTTCCGGCAGCAAACAGCGAAGTTCCGGCGAATAAATAGCTCTTTGTAAACTCTTTTTCCGTGACGGATCCCGACGAATGCCGCTCTTCATTCCGCATTCATCATTCCGAATTCGTCATTCTCTTCGCTCAGGTGGCGTAATTGGTAGCCGCGCACGTTTGAGGGGCGTGTGGAGTAATCCGTGCGAGTTCGAGTCTCGCCCTGAGCACCATTTCAAAAGGCCGCGTGTCAGCGGCCTTTTTACATTACTTGCAATTCACTCTTTTACGAAATTGTCACGGGATACTCCGGTGAGAATTCGCCGAACTCTTGATCTGAGCCGCTCAAATCGGATTTGAAGCAGGTAAATCAAGATTCGAACGACACAAATCACGATCTGAACGACTCAAATCACGATCTGGACCACTTAAATCAAGATCTGAACCGTTCAAACACTCGTTTGAGGTCGTCAAACCCTCGTCTGAATCACTCAAACAACCAGTTTTCCGCTTTCAACTTTCCGTTTTTGGCTTACTTCGCCCAGCATTCACGGGCATTTCAGAATTTTCGAATAAAAATGTTAGGTTTTGGATGCTTAGGATAATTTGAGGACACGCTCGGGAAAAGTTTTTGAAGGCTCTGTCTATCTCAAATGGCTGGCCGCCATCTTAACTCCCCGTTAAATTTAATTAGCATCCACATCATTATCAGTTGAGCCATCAAGTAAACTTGGCTGTTTCGCAATCTTCGCTTTCTGGGCTTTCTTGGTGACTTCTTCCATCAACGGGAGATTCATTCGTTCGCCGTCGAGGATCTGTTGGATGGTTACGATCTGCAATTTGTCGAACTGCTGGAACATTTCGGGCTTGAACTGGCCTTGTTGCTTGGCGAACTCGGTCATTGCGGATGTTGGCGGATTTCGTGTGATGTAAATACCGCAAACTGCGCCTTCGCTTTCGACTACACCAAACAGATCGCGGACCTCACTCACGCCGACGTTCTTTCCGCTTTTAAACGAGATCAGCACCGGCGAGATTTCGTCTTTGTACTTACGCGTGTAGGCAACGCCGTCGATGCCTTTGTCGACGCCTTTCTTTTCGTTGATAACGGCGCGGTTGTCGGAATATGTGAGGATCGCCCACTTTTCAAACTCCTTCCGCACACGGTCGTCCTTCTTGTGAATCAGCCATTAACGCTCCGGTTCAGCGGCGGGCCGCGCAGCGGACCGTCCGCTGCAACCGGTTGTTAGCCCGCGTTCCACGCAGCCGAATTTCGCCATGCCGGACATGAGAGCCGATTGTCACACAACTGGCTCCCCAAGCTGAGACTGGCGTGAGCCTGGGCCGAGCATCGCGCCGATCTCGGCTCCACGCATTCGGGACAGGAGCAGCACGGCGACCGCCGAAGACACTCCGACGGTCACCCAAGCCACTACTGTGCCCTCGAACGACATCGGGGCCACGGCGTTGGTAGCGGCCGCGGGAACGATGCCGGTCGTGTTGTTCACGGAGGCGTGCATCAGCATCACCAGCAGGAGACTACCCTCGGTCTTCCAGTAGAGCCAGGACATCGCCACCGACAGCGCGGTTACGTGGAGCAGGTAGATCGGGAACGACTGGCCGTCGCTCCCGCTGCCGTGCAGGAAGAAAAGCGGCAGGTGCCAGAGCGCCCAGATGACGCCGAGGAGAACGCTCGCGCCCCCGAGGCCCAGATGCGTTGCGAGGCGCGGGAGCGCGTATCCCCTCCATCCCACCTCCTCGCCAGCTTGCGCCCAGGTCGAAACCAGTATCGCGCCGAGCATCAGGGGCAAGGGAGTGTCGCCGAAACTCGGCCACGCGCCCATGGCCATTCGATGTATCAGGGCGGCGAACAGCTTGGTGGCCGCCATATAGCTGATCGCGAACACGTACAAATGCGCGCCCACGTGCCGCCTGCCGATGCGCGCCAGCAGTCGCGCAACC
>JANOGL010000373.1:0-17883 GCA_031405985.1 Acidobacteriota bacterium
AGATAACCGATCCGTCGTTCAACATGGATGAACTACAGGCTCTGGCCGCGCTTGTCAATGAGCACGGATTTACCGATTTCGAATTCGAAAACGAGAATATTCGCGTTCGACTGAGCAAGATGGCGGGTGTTCCCGTGCTGAGCGCTACGCAGCCGCTTGCTGCAACTGCTCCACAACCGGTTTCAACTGTCGCCGCTGAATCATCTGTCGATCCCGATGCAGGTCTCCACAAAATTGTTTCGCCGATCGTCGGCACATTTTATCGCTCCCCTGGCCCGGATAAAGACGCTTATGTCAGCGAAGGCAGCAACGTTTCACCCGACACGACAGTGTGCATTGTCGAAGCGATGAAGCTGATGAACGAGATTCAGGCCGAGATTTCGGGCGAGATCGTAAAAATTTACGTCGAGAACGGCCAGCCGGTCGAATACGGCCAGACGTTGTTTGGAGTTTAGAAATAGGTTAGCCACTAATTGCACTAGTGACACGAATCAGAAGAGATTTATTCGTGCTATTCGTGTAATTAGTGGCTAAAACTCTTTATGCGTGAGATACGCAAAATTTTGATTGCCAATCGCGGCGAGATCGCGAACCGGATCATATGGACGTGTAAGGAGATGGGCATCAAGACCGTCGCCGTACACTCCGAGGCTGATCGCGAGGCGTTGCACGTGCGATTCGCCGATGAGGCGATTTGTATCGGCGGCAATCTCTCTGCGGACAGCTATCTCAACATTCCATCGATCATCAGCGCGGCTGAGATCACGAATGCCGACGCGATTCATCCGGGATACGGTTTTTTGGCCGAGTCGGCGACATTCGCGACGATCTGCGGAGATTGCAACATAAAATTTATCGGTCCGCGGCCCGAAGTCATCGCGATGATGGGCGACAAGGTCGAAGCTCGTCGCACGATGACAGCGGCCGGCGTTCCGATCTTACCGGGCAGTCCTGACCCGATAGAATCTGCGGATGAAGCAAAAAAACTCGCGCTCGAGATCGGCTTTCCAGTAATCATAAAAGCTGCAGCCGGCGGCGGCGGTCGCGGAATGCGCATCGTTCGCAACGAGGACGAGCTTGCGGGCAATCTTGAACTCGCGCAGAGCGAAGCTCTCAATGCGTTTAAGAACGGTTCGGTTTATATCGAGCGATATATCGAGCGGCCACGACATATCGAAATCCAAGTTTTGGCCGACGAACACGGAAACGTGATTCATCTTGGCGAGCGTGAATGCACGATCCAGCGCCGTCACCAAAAGCTGCTCGAAGAAGCTCCATCGCCCGCTATCTCGAAAGAGCTTCGCGAAAAAATGGGAGCTGTCGCTGTCAAAGCATGTGAAGAGATCGGTTATTCGAGCGCAGGCACATTTGAATTTTTGCTTGACGAAGATGGCAGTTTCTACTTCATGGAGATGAACACGCGTATTCAGGTCGAGCATCCCGTGACCGAGATGGTCACGCTTGCCGACATCGTGCGAAATCAGATCCGTATCGCGACTGGCGAAAACATTGGTTATACGCAGGACGAAGTTCAGATAGTCGGCCACTCGATCGAGTGCCGCATCAATGCCGAGGATCCAGTAAAATTCACACCGAGTCCGGGTCGCATCACCGCGTTCAATATTCCCGGCGGGCCTGGCGTGCGTGTCGATACGGCGGTTTATCCGGGCTATGTCGTTCCGCCGTATTACGACTCGATGATCGCGAAGTTGATCGTGCATGCGCGTACGCGTGAGCTTGCGATCGCGCGTATGCGAAGAGCGCTTGAGATGATGGTGGTAGAAGGAATTAAGACGACAATTCCGCTGCATCAAAAGATAATGGCGGACGAGAATTTTCAAAAAGGGAACTTCTCGACAAAGTTTATGGAGGAATTCGAGTACGAGATCAGTTAAAAAACTGATGGCCAGTAACTAACCGTTTTGACGTTGCTCAAGTACGGTAAATATAAGACAATAAAGGGGAATAATTATTGACGGTTAGTTTTAATTATTTACTATTTTTCGCGGTTACCGTGCCAGTTCACGGAGTTACTGCGAGCAAAAAGGAGAGACCATTTAAGGCAAGTTTTTATGTCAACATTAAAAGAAATAAAAGAAAAATTAGTCACCGATTACAAAACGCACACGTCGGATACGGGTTCGTCTCAGGTTCAGGTGGCGTTGCTTACACAGCGTATCAATGAGCTGACCGAGCATTTCAAAATCCACAAGAAAGATAACAATTCGCGACGGGGCTTGCTAATAATGGTCTCGCGTCGCAGAAAATTGCTTGATTACCTCAAGCGTCGTGATATTAATGAGTATCACGAGATCGTAAAGAAATTAGGTTTACGAAGGTAAAAAGTGAAAAAGTGAAAAAGGGGGCAAGCGGCGAGAATGCGCAACCAACTTTTTCACATTTAACCTTTTCCACTTTTTAACCCTACTTGGCTTCTTCGAGCCTCAACAAAAAAGATCCTTTCGAAGAAATTACCGCGAGCGGCTGAACGTGACAGCAAATACGCAGCGACCAATTTGGATCTCATCTAGTTTATAGTTTTTCAAAGACGGAAGAGCTTCACGGCACGCTTCTCCGTCTTTGTTTTTTAGGATAAGAAATGAAAAAGAAATATTTGAATGAATCGATCAAGCTCGGGAACAAAGAGCTGATCGTCGAAACAGGCAAGGTTGCCAAACAGGCCGATGGTTCGGTCGTCATCAGGTACGGAGATACGATAGTGCTGGTGGCCGCCGTATCGGGCCGCACTGCCCGCGAAGGGCTCGATTTTTTCCCGCTCACGGTTGAATACCGTGAAAACTCTTTCGCCGCAGGCCGCATTCCCGGGAACTACTTCCGACGCGAAGGCCGTCCGGGTAAAAAGAAATTCTCACATGCCGCATGATTGACCGTCCGGTCAGGCCGCTGTTCGCGGATGGCTATCGCTTTGAAACTCAGATCGTTGCCTCGGTTATCTCGTCGGATGCCGAGAACGATCCGGATGTGATCGCGATCACAGGCGCTTCGTGTGCACTTTATCTCTCGGATATACCGTTCGAAAATCCGATCGCCGGTATCCGCATCGGCCTTACCGATGGCAAATACCTGATCAATCCGACCTTCGACGAACGCCGCGAATCAGACCTTAATCTGATCGTCGCAGGAACCGAAGAAGCCATTTGCATGGTCGAATGCGAAGCAAATGAAGTCGAAGAAAAAGTCATGGTCGAGGCCTTGATGCTTGCTCACCGCGAGATCAAACGGCTCTGTCTTTGGCAGAAAGAGCTTGGCAAGGCCCTCAACATCACGAAGCGTGAATTTGTCGTTCCAGAGCTTGATGCTCATATCGTTGCCGATGTCGAAAAGACCTGGACGGACAAGCTCCGTACGGCTCTCGATTCGACTGGCCGCGAAAAGATCGAGGTCTATGCTGGGCTAGAGGACCTCAAGAAAGAAGTTGTCGAAAGCTATCCTGAGGACGATCCAGGTGCTCGTGCCACGGCCGGAAAGGCATTTGGCAAGCTAAAGGAAAAGATCTTTCGCGAGGATATGCTTGGCAACAAGCGTCGGCCCGATGGTCGAAGGTTTAGCGAGATTCGACCGATCAACTGCGAAGTTGGCTGGTTGCCGCGGGTTCATGGTTCGGCTCTCTTTACGCGCGGTGAAACCCAGGCGATCGTCACCACGACGTTGGGAACCAAGATGGACGGACAGTTCATGGACGATCTTGAGAAAGGTACGGTTGACCGCCGGTTCATGCTGCACTATAACTTCCCGCCCTATTCGGTTGGCGAAACCGGCAGGTTCGGAAGCACGTCACGGCGTGAGACGGGCCACGGCAACCTCGCACGGCGTGCGATCATGTCAGTTCTGCCGGAAGATGCTGATTTCCCATACACGATCCGCATCGTCTCTGACATTACCGAGTCGAACGGCTCGTCATCGATGGCGACAGTCTGCGGCGGCATTCTGAGCCTGATGGACGCGGGCGTGCCGATCAAGAAGCCGGTCGCCGGCGTCGCGATGGGCCTCGTGATGGAAGGCAATCGGTACGCGATTCTCAGTGACATCGCCGGTGCAGAGGATCATTACGGCGACATGGACTTTAAGGTCACAGGCACCGCCGACGGGATCACCGCTCTGCAGATGGACATCAAGATCGGCGGCATTAACGCGATGATCTTGCAGGAAGCTCTCGAACAAGCGAAAAAAGGCCGTATTCATATTCTTGACATCATGGCCAAGGCGATCGCCGAGCCACGCGAAGACATTTCGCCCTATGCTCCGCGAATTATCACGATGCAGATCAATCCCGAGAAGATTCGCGACGTCATCGGCAAAGGTGGTTCGGTTATTCGCTCGATCACCGAAGAAACCGGCGCCAAGATCGACATCGACGATGACGGAACGATCTCGATCGCGTCGGCCGATGGTGAGGCCGCTCAGGCTGCGATTGCACGAATTAAGGCCATCACGGCTGAGGCTGAGATCGGCGAGACCTATCTCGGCACGGTTTCTCGAATCGTCGATTTCGGCGCGTTTGTCGAGATCATCCCAGGCCTCGACGGTTTACTGCACATCTCTGAGATCTCCGACCGACGCGTTAAGGACGTCCGCGACGAGCTTAAGGAAGGCCAGCAGATACTCGTTAAGTGCATCGGAAAAGAGGGCAACAAGATAAAACTCTCGCGCAGGGCGATCATAAATGAAGAAAAGGCGAAAGCTTCGGGCGAAGGCGAGTAGTTTTTACTTCAGGAATTTAATGCCGGTTATCACTTTCATGTGGTAACCGGTTTTTATTGTCCAAAACTAAAGAAAAAGCGGAAAAAAGCCTAATTTTTTTGGAAATGGTAGCTTAATAGCCATTTTTTCCCTTTGAATTTATGAAATTTTTGAATTTCGGTGCTTTTTTGGCAAAAAAATCTTGAAAAGGACGTGCAGTTTAGCCTTCTTTTTGCTATATTTGCCGGACTAGCCCCAGAATCAATTTCGACAGTGAGTGCCAACACGCTGTAAAAACCACCTGGTTTTTGCAATATGATTTCGTTTGGTCAGGTAACAGACATGAAGAATGTAAATCTAAGAGTATTACTCTCGGCAATCTGTGTCGCAACGGTTTTGGCGGGCTTTACAAAGGTGAACGCCGGACCGCTGCGCTTTGACGAGGTCATTCAAATCGTGAATGCGCGTCCGGGCAAAGCTGAAAGCAGCAATTTTTCGCGGCTAGCGATTGCGGGCAGCGTGTCGTCTAACGTCGATGGCGATGATGACACCAAAAAGCCAAGCCCACAGCAAGACGGCCGTGTAATCACCGAGACACGGAGTGAGATCGTCGATGACGACTACTGCGATTGCGAAGAGGACAAGAGGCGCGGTTTTCCGAAATGGGCGCTGCTCGGTCTCGCCGCGATTCCGGTGGCATTTATCCTGCTAAGAGATAAAAAGGACACGCCGACGCCAACACAGACCGTGCCTAATCCGACGCCGACGCCGACGCCGACCCAGACCCCGACGGTCACGCCGACGCCAACCCCGACAAAGACGCCACCGATGACGCCGACGCCGACTCCGCCCGAGCCGGTTCCGGAGCCGATGACGATTCTGCTGTTCGGCACAGGCCTAGCCTCGATCGGATTGGCCGCAAGGCGCCGATTCGGAAAAAAGGGCGAACGGGACGCATCGGCGGATGAGAAAGAGGCCGAATAGGACAATGATTTAGTCGCCGCGGGAAAATTCTTGCGGCGGCTTATCGCAATTCTTTTGGAGAAGAATTTTAGAGGACATAAAACAATGCGATTACTCAGATGTAACTTTTTATTCGTGATCGGGCTCGCCCTCACGCTGGGCGCAGGCGCCGCTATTGCAAACACGGGCGCCGATAAAGATAAAGTCAATCGCCCAAAAGACACGGGGACACTCACGATCAGAACTACGCCGGCTTCGTATCCGGTGAAGATCGACGGCCAGTACGCGGGCATGAGCGGAGTTGGCACGGCTGCCGAGTTTTATCTCACGCCCGGCATTCACAGGGTTGAAGTCGCCGGCCCGAACGGCTCGGTAGTGATGAAGGAAGTCGAGATCAGACGCAACAAAAAGCACTGCATCTGTCTCAAACTCGTTGAAGAGACGATCAGTCGTGCATGTCCTTACAACTTCCGTCTCGACGGTCCCGATCGCATCAATGAGGGCGATCTCGTCACATTCTCGGCCATCAATTCGGGCACCGCGCCAATTCCGATCATCTACGCTTGGAAAGTTTCGAATGGAACTGTCGCGAGCGGTCTTGGAACATCAACGATCACAGTCGATTCAAAAGGTATGGGCGGCAAGACGATAAATGCCGAACTCGACGTCAATGACGACGTTTATGACAACAAATGCCGCCAGGTGATTTCAGTGCCGACAGATGTTGTCCCGGAGGAGAAGCCCGTCGATCCGAAGCCATTCCGCTGTGACGAGTTCGAAGCTCGCACGCCGGATGACGACAAGGCACGTTTCGATAACTGCGTCATTCAGGCACAGAACACGCCAGACGCCCAGCTTTACGTGATCATTTACCCGGGCACCGACCGTGCCAGCCGAACGCGTAATACGTACGAACGTTTGTCGAAACGAGCACTCGATTACATGGTAAAAACACGCAGGTTCGATCCGAGACGGATCTCTATCGTCAAAGGCGGCGAACGCGTCAAGACAACCTACGAACTCTGGATCGTCCCGCCGGGCGCGACTCCGCCGACTGTTTACTAAGTAAGTAAATTGTAAAAACTGAGGACGAGCCTAACCGCTCGTCCTTTTTTTGGACTCAGGAAAAAGAACAGCGTCGTTCAAGTGCCTACTTCGGGCTTGGCAACGGCATCTTTTCTTCCACCACGATTTTACCTATGTCGATATTGGGTTTCTCGGCTGTGGGGGTGAATTCCAGTACCTTTCCATCCTCCAAAAAAGGTAGAACGTGCACGTCAAATGGCCTGTCTGGGGACACCGAAACGACAAACCCCAGAATCGCCCGTTTAACCTCGTTCCACGCCGGTCCCATGGAAATGGTGAAACGGCCTTCAGCATCGGATTTGCCCTTCGGGTTGACAAATATGAGCTTCTTGTCTTCCGTGCCGAGATATAAATCCGCTTCCCAGCTTTCAGGGATGTCAGGCTTGCTATCGTCCTTCCGTAGCCTAAAAAACCAAACCGTTAAGTCCGGCACAGGTTTGCCGTCTTCGCGCACCAGGGTTCCGGTAACGGTAAATGTTTCTTGGACCCCGAATTGTCCCGGCTTGGGACGCAATACGTCAAACCAGCTGCCGACCGGACTCATGATACCGTGTTTAAAGGTCATGCCTCCGAGTTGATTTACGTGCCTGCGCGGCGTTGGTTTTTTGCCTAGCTTAGATGCCGCCGAAACCGGAGGCTTCTTGTCGGACGGCTTCTTCTGGGCGTTTGTCCCAACTGGCGTCGTAAGTAACAACACGGAAACGACGGATGCCAGGAGTACTATCTTTATGTGCAAGCGACCAAACGCGCACATCTTACACCGTGTAGCGAGAGTCATAACAATAGGAATTATCTTCATACGTTTCGAACTCCTTGCAATTCGCACGCACTATATCACTGCGCCATGCGCATTTCAATCGTAGTTAATGGCAGCGACATACTTTAGGCTGCCGTTGTGATTCGAGGCGCAGAATCCTGTAGAATTAGGCTTTTGAATAAACAGGCCCTTGCCTGCGCAATTATGTCTGCACCTAACATCGAAACAATCGTCTCGCTCTCAAAACGCCGCGGGTTTGTCTTTCCGGCTTCAGACATTTACGGCGGTCTTGGCAGCAGCTGGGATTACGGCCCGCTCGGCGTCGAGTTGGCTAACAATATTAAGCGAAGCTGGTGGAACTGGCTCGTGTATGAGCGAGACGACATCGAGGGCATCGATTCGTCGATCATTCAGAATCGCTTGGTGTGGAAATACAGCGGCCATGAGGATACGTTTAGCGATCCGCTCGTCGATTGCCGCGACTGTAAAACGCGGCTCCGTGAGGATAAATTAGAGACAAATGCCGATGGCAAGCCCGTTTGCTCGAATTGCGGGTCGACGAATTTGACCGAGTCGAGGCCATTCAATCTTATGTTCCGCACGACCGTTGGCGCGGCGTCAAGCGACGAAGACGAAAGCGCACTCGCGTACTTAAGGCCCGAAACCGCGCAGGGAATTTTTACGAACTTCGCAAACGTGCTCAACACGTCTCGTCGCAAGCTGCCGTTTGGCATCGCGCAGATCGGCAAGGCGTTTCGAAACGAAGTGACGCCGGGTAATTTTATCTTTCGCACCCGCGAGTTTGAGCAGATGGAGGTTGAATATTTTGTCCGCCCTGACGACGCTCCGCAGTCGCATCAGGACTGGATTGATGGCTTTGACGCGTGGATTAAGTCGCTCGGTATTTCGTCCGCAAACCTCAAACATTACGAGCAGACAAAGGCCGAGCTTGCACATTACAGCGAGCGCACAGTCGATATTCTTTACCGGTTTTTCCCCGAACGCGAGGACGAGGAAAAGCAGTGGGACGAACTGATGGGCATTGCGAACCGAACGGATTTCGACCTGCGTGTTCACTCGAAAAAGCCCGAAGATGCTGATGGAAAACGCATCAATCCTGATTCGACAGAAGATCTGTCGTACTTCGACCCGCAGACGAACGAGCGGTTTTATCCATACATCATCGAGCCGTCGATAGGCGTCAACCGCACGCTGCTCGCCGTGATGATGGACGCTTACACGGAGAAGACAAACGACAAGGGCGAGGTCCGCGTCATTCTAAAACTCACGCCCGAACTTGCTCCGATAAAGGTCGCCGTCCTGCCGCTTGCAAAGAATAACGACGCGATCGTCACGTTAGCAAAAAAACTCAAACACGATCTGCAACCATCGATGCGCGCCGTTTATGACGACACTGGCGGCATCGGCAAACTCTACGCCCGACAGGACGAGATCGGCACGCCGTTCTGCGTCACCGTCGATCACGAATCGCTCGAGGACAACGCCGTCACCGTCCGCCACCGCGACACGTGGGAGCAGGAACGCGTTGGCGTTGATCAACTCGCCGATTTTCTGAGCGGCCGGTTAAAGTGAGCGCGTGGTATGAAGAAGCTGATCGAATGCGTTCCAAACTTTAGCGAAGGCCGCGATATGGCGGTCATCAAACAGATCACCGACGAGATCGAAAGCGTCGATGGCGTCAAGCTGCTCGATGTCGACCCTGGCTACTCGACCAATCGGACAGTTGTGACGTTTGTTGGCACACCGGACGAGACGCTCGAGGCGGCGTTTTTGGCCGCCAAAAAGGCGCGCGAAGTGATCGACATGCGTCGGCACAAGGGCGATCATCCGCGATTCGGCGCGACCGATGTTTGTCCGCTGATTCCTATCTCCGGAGTCACAATGGAAGAAGTCGCGAAAATGGCGCGCGAGCTTGGTAAACGCATCGGCGACGAACTCGGCATTCCGGTCTATCTATACGAGAACGCAGCCGCGGAAGAGAAACGCCGAAATCTGGCCAACTGCCGCGAGGGCGAATACGAAGGTTTGAAGGACAAGATCGCATCAGCCGATTGGAGGCCCGATTTTGGTCCTGCCGAGTTTAACGACAGCGTCGCTCGTTCGGGTGCCGTGGCCGTCGGTGCGAGAGATTTTTTGATCGCGGTCAATTTTAATCTCAATACGACATCGACACGGCGTGCCAATGCGATCGCATTCGACGTGCGGGAAAAGGGGCGTCCTAAACGCGAGGGAAACCCGATCACGGGCAAGGTGGTTCTCGACGACGACGGCGAACCCGTAATGCTGCCCGGCACGCTTAAGGGAACAAAGGCGATCGGTTGGTTTATCGCAGAATACGGCATCGCCCAGGTCTCGATGAATATAACAAACCTGAGCCAAACGCCGCTCCACGCGGCGTTTGATGAGGTCAGCGAAAAAGCTGCGGCGAGAGGCGTTAGAGTCACGGGGCTCGAGATCGTCGGCCTTGTCCCAAAGAAGACCATCATCGATGCCGGAAAATACTACCTGACAAAGCAGCAGCGTTCGCTCGGCGTCACCGAGGCCGAGATCGTCCGCGTCGCCGTCAAATCGATGGGCCTCGACGATCTCAAGCCCTTTGACCCGGCGGAGAAGATCATCGAATACGTCCTGGCGGCAGAAGAAAAAATGAGCAAACTTATCGACATGACTTGTGCGGCCTTTGCCGACGAGACCGCGTCCGAATCGCCTGCTCCGGGCGGCGGCTCGATCGCGGCATATCTTGGAGCGTTGGCGGCGGCACTCGCGACGATGGTCGCAAACCTGTCTTCGCACAAAGCCGGTTGGGACGACCGCTGGAAGGAATTCTCCGATTGGGCCGTTAAGGGGCAGCAGATCAAGGACGATCTCTTGTCTTTGGTCGATGAGGACACGGCCGCGTTCAATAAGGTCATGGATGCGTTCGGCCTGCCAAAAACTACCGACGAAGAAAAAGTTACGAGAACAGCCGCCATTCAATCGGCAACCAAATACGCGACCGAGATTCCGTTTCGCACGATGCAGCGCACATTCGACGCCTTTGAGGTGATAAGGGCGATGGTCGAAGAAGGGAACCCAAACTCGGTCACCGATGCCGGAGTCGGTGCCCTCTGTGCCCGCTCCGCCGTTATCGGGGCCTATCTGAATGTAAAAATAAACGCCGCCGGCCTCAAAGACCGCAACTTCGCGGACGACATACTCGCCAAAGGTGCTGAGATCGAACGCAAAGCGATCGAAGCCGAGGCGGAGATCATGGGCGTTGTAAACGAGAAGATAGGTTAACAATAAGCTCCCCGCCTTACGAAGGAGGGGTGGCACCGCCTCGGTGACGGGGTGGTTCTCTCATTATCCGTTGTCCATTTTCCGTTGTAAGTTGCCGGTTCACGGCTTTATCCTTTTGCCTTTATCATTTATCCTTTTTCGTGGGCGCTGGGCTCTTCCGCTTGCTACGGACTTAAGTTAGTTCGCACGTAAACAGGAAGGCTTCGTCTAGCAATGGCGAAGCTTTTTTATCTTATGAAAACAATTGAAAATGAGGAAAAAAGCGGAGTGTTTATCAGCCATTCGGCTGACGAAAAGGAAGTTGCGATCAAGATCAGAAGTCTATTACGGAACGCCTTTGGCAGAGATTTTGATGTTTTCATCTCGTCAGACTATCGTAGCATTCCGGGTGGAGACAATTGGTTCGAGAGTATCACTCGAAAGTTAAAGACCTCGAAGATTGTTCTTGTAATGTTATCGAAATACTCCGTTGACCGTCGCTGGATTAATTTTGAAGCTGGTGTCGGTTTAGGAGCGGATGCCCAAGTGATTCCTATCGTATTCCGCAACTTTGATAAAGACGATGTCGGCCCGCCACTTTCTCTTTTACAAGTTCGGGACACCAAAGTCGTTAAAGATCTTGAAGGAATGTTAATCGACATCGCAACTACTGTTGGCACTGACGCGAAAACTCTCGATATCGAACTGTTTGTGGACGAGTTGAATGAGATTGAAAGAAACCTACCCGTTTTCGGAGTTGAAATGATTCCGACATTAGAATACAGCGGTCCAAACACTTATCTACATTTTCGGCTAGCTAATAATTGTAATCGAGATATTGAGCCTCTACAGGTGTGGGCAACGATTCCCCAAGAAATCCGCGATCCGTCGAGCCTATCGCCAGCGGGATCACCTGCGTTAAAAGTTGATTATGATCAGCAATCAACCCCGGCTATGATGACGAAACGACAATTTGCTGGGATCGCGGTCACTGGAGCTGACTACTTTGGAAGCTTTGAAATCCTGCCGGTTCTCTTGGTTGAAAGTATGTTTCCTTATCGACTTCCAGAAATGCGATTAGTATTAAAGCGTGACCTTTTGGGAAGTGAATCAATAAGCTTCGGAGTGCATGGGAAGAACGGTAGTAGCTTTCAACGTGAAATGAAACTTGAGGAAATTGAGGGATTTAAGTCTGCATGAGCATACCTACTCACCAATACACGTTCTCGCCGAGCTTGATCTTTTTTGCCGAGTGCCCGCGAAAAACGCCCGATACCGCCAGAAGTTCGTGCGCAAAATCCACGGTTTTTCCCGAAGGGCAAATAGCCACGTCGTTTACGGCGTGGTTCGGAACGGTGAAAATTTCCAGAGGGCGTTTTTAACGTCCTTATCTCCGGCGGCTTAAGCCAATTTCATTTAAGCCCGTTGAAACGGGCTGATAGCCAACGCGCAACCGCCACCACGCCCTAAAGGGACGTGGCTATGTACCGCGAAACGCGGAAAGACGGCAATGCCGCCTTAACCCGAAGTTGCGCTTTTCCGGAACGCGGGGGTTGACAACAAACTTCCGGCGCCGGGAAAAAGGCTTCGTCTGTGCGGACGAAGTCTTTTTTGCGCATCGCAGCCGTAATAATGCAAAATTAAAGATCGTTTGTTTGGTGATGAATGTTCTGCCGAAAAAAGTAACAGATCTTGCGACTGCCGTCCGCGATAATGGCGGGCGGGCGATGCTCAATGGCGGGTGCGTGCGCGATGAGCTGATGGGTGTCGAGGCGAAGGATTGGGACGTCGAGGTTTACGGCGTCGAGGCGGCGAAGCTAAAGGCATTGCTGGAGGCTTTTGCAAACCGGACAGATGCGGACGAGGGCGTCCGCGTTCCGCTAAAGACTGTCGGCGAGGCGTTTGCGGTTTATAAACTCGCGGGCGAGATCGATGTTTCGATCCCGCGACGTGAGCGAAAGAACGGCATAGGTCATCGTGGTTTTATTATCGAAGGCGATCCGTCGATGTCGTTCGAAGAGGCATGTTCGCGGCGTGATTTTACGGTCAACGCTATCTTGAAAGACCCGCTGACCGGCGAGATCGTCGATCCGTTTGATGGTCGCGGCGACATCGAGAGCAAAGTTTTGCGAATGGTTTCGCATGCGACCTTTGCCGAAGACTCGCTGCGCGTGCTGCGTGCCGCGCAGTTTGCGGCGAGGTTCGAGTTTGAGATCGACGCCGAGACGGTCGATGTTTGCAAACAGATCGACGTCACCGATCTGCCAAAGGAACGCATCTGGGGCGAACTTGAGAAACTGCTTTTGAAAGCTCAAAAACCATCTATCGGATTGCATTGGCTTTACGATCTAGGCGTCGTCGAACAGCTTTTCCCTGAACTAAAAGCGCTCGTCGGTGTCCCGCAGGAACCTGACTGGCATCCCGAAGGCGACGTCGATGTTCACACACTACTGGTCGTTGACGAAGCCCGAAAGCTAATCGACGAACTCGATTATCCGCGTCAGGTTGCCGTGATGCTCGGTGCGTTGGCTCACGATTTTGGAAAACCGCCGACCACCGAGTTTGTCGACGGACGTATTCGTTCGCGGGGACATGACGAAGCCGGCGTCGAGCCGACGCTCTCGTTTCTCGATAGGCTCGGAGTTTTCACACTCGACGGTTATGATGTTCGCGATCAAGTCGTTCAGCTTGTTCGTTACCACCTAAAACCGGGCGAATACTACAAATCGAAATCACCGGTTGGCGATGGTGCATTTCGCCGACTCGCTCGTAAGGTCGAACCCGATCTTCTCTACCGCGTCGCAAAAGCCGACAGTTTGGGCCGCAATCCCAATTGGCTGCCAAAAGAAAAATGGTTCAACAGCGAAGCCCAGGAATGGTTTATCGAACGTGTCCGCGAATTACAAATTGAAAAGAAAGCGCCCGAACCGATCTTGTTGGGTCGCCATCTGATCGAGCTCGGTCTCGAACCGTCGCCAAAATTCAAACAGATTCTCGATGCGGTTTACGAGATGCAGCTCGATGGGAAAATAACCGACCTCGAAGATGCTATTAGTGCTGCTAGGCAAAGGACAGTATGATGTTAGAATTCTGACGCACAAGAATATGAGGGTGAGAAATGCTTAAAAAGTTTATATTTCTAATCTGTATTTTGGCGCTGACCGTAGCGGCAGCCGTGGCACAGGAAAAGAAACTAAGTTCGGCACCGGCGAGCTTCCGCACGTTCTTTGCCACGTTCAAGCGTGCCGTAATTAGGGGCGACAAACAAAGGGTTGCTTCGCTGACAAGATTTCCGTTCGAGTACGGATTCGATGCGGGTGATGAAGGCAAGATGACAAAGTCTCAATTCATAAAGAAGTTTCGAAATATGTTTGGCGACGACGCGGGGGAATTCATGACTGATGAATATCTAACCTTTTCACGCGGTGATGGCGGCAGCTATACGGTTTCGAACAGCTCGGATGCATCGCATTTGATATTCGTAAAGGTCAGAAATACCTATAAATTCACTGCGTACTATTCCGAGCCGTAAAAAAAGAAGCCACGCTTCGGCGGCTTCTCTATTCGCTACAATTTAAAGTGCCCTTAGGGTTTTCCTTCCAAAAAAGCTTTGAGCCGACGCGAACGTGACGGATGGCGCAGTTTGCGAAGCGCCTTCGCCTCGATCTGGCGAATGCGTTCTCGGGTGACGGCAAAATGCTGACCGACCTCCTCGAGTGTGTGCTCAGAGCCCGTATTGCCGAGGCCAAAACGCATTTTGATGACTTTCTCCTCACGCGGCGTGAGAGTTGCGAGTACCTCGTCGGTGATCTCGCGAAGGTTTGAGAACGTCACGCTCTCGGCTGGGTTCAGTATCGAGCGATCCTCGATAAAATCGCCGAGATGCGAATCTTCCTCTTCGCCAATCGGCGTTTCGAGTGAGATCGGCTCCTGCGCGATCTTCAAAACTTTTCGCACCTTCGATACCGGAATGTCCATTCGCTTTGCGATCTCTTCACTCGTCGGTTCGCGCCCCAGTTCCTGCACGAGTAGACGAGACGTGCGAATGAGCTTGTTGATTGTCTCGATCATGTGCACCGGGATGCGGATCGTGCGAGCCTGATCGGCGATGGCTCGCGTGATGGCCTGACGAATCCACCACGTTGCATACGTCGAGAATTTGTAACCGCGTCGCCATTCAAATTTATCGACGGCTTTCATCAGACCGATGTTGCCTTCCTGAATTAGATCGAGGAACTGCAATCCGCGATTTGTGTATTTTTTTGCAATCGAAACTACGAGACGCAGGTTGGCCTCGACCAGCTCGCGTTTGGCCTTGTTCGTTTCAGTTTCGCCGACACTGATCGTCTGGTACGAGCGTTTGATCTCGATGGTTGGCAAACGATAATTTTCTTCGACGCCTTTGAGGACAGCCTTGGCCTCGCGAACTTTTTTATTGAGGGCTTTCTTTTCGTCAGGCTTGATCTTTTTATTGTCGAGCTTGTCTTTGTTGCGGCTGACCGCACGCTCGGCCTTGCGGATCTCGTCGACAACCTTTTTGATTGCAGCAATTAGCTTCTGCCGAGAATTCTCGGTCAGGTTTAGATGTTTGATGTCCTGAGCGACCTCGAGACGCCCTCGCGCGGTTTTGCGTCGCAAATTGCGAAGACGCTTTGGCATTTTGCCAGCCTGCGTTTTGGTCTGTTCTGCTATAAGAGCGTTCCAATTTTTTATTGTCAGCTTGTGGCTCTGTTTTATGTTCTCGATGCCTTCGAGCGTCCAACGCATGTACTCTTCGGCTTTATCTTCTTCAATGGAAATTTCAGCTTGCTCTGAAAAAACTACAGTCTCGCGAATGCTCGCTCTTCCCTGAGTCAGATCTTCTGAAAATTGGAGAAGCCGTTCGATCGCGATGGGCGACCGTGCGATCGCTTTATGTGTTTTGATCTGGCCGCGCTCGATGCGTTTTGCAATGGCGACCTCGCCCTCGCGATTTAAAAGGGGCACGACGCCCATTTCGCGAAGATATAAACGAACCGGATCGTTTGATTTATCGAGAACGCCGGCCGACAGATCGAGATCGAGATCGTCTTCTTCGGCTTCTTCTTCCTCGTCATCGAGGGCCATATTGGATGCGCGTTCAAGAAGTTGAGCATCGGTCTCAGCGACCGAGATATTTGCGCCTTCGAGACGCTGGAGAACGTCCTCGATCTCGTCGGGCGACATCATGTTTTCTGGAAGCTCACGTTGGAGTTGGTCGAGGCTCAGTCCCTTCTTTCTGCGACCAAGGGCTACCAGCCGATCCATCAGGTCTTCTTTTTCGTTGTAATCAGGCATATGTGATAAAAACTTTGGATTAAATCGTGTGCTAAATCGTTGTTTTCAAAATACTTATTAACCGTTCACGGGCGGTGTTAGTTTCATTCGGTCACACGTATCAAATCGGAAAGTATATCACAGCAGGCGTTTTATCGCTGAAGCGAGCGGCGTATTTTTTCAAGCTCTAGCTGCTCGAAGGTAAGTTCGTTGGAGCGCGTCGCGTCGCCGCTCTGCTCGGCGGCGGCGGCCTCGCGGCTGATCTCGGTGATTCGGCTGGCAATAGCCATATTTCGCAGGCTAAAAACACAGTTTTCAGCCTCAATGAGAACATTGTCAATCGTCTCGCTCTCGTCGCGTTGCAGCTTTCCTGTAAGTAGATTATGCGCCAGATCGAGCATTGATTCGTCGTCGCCGACATGATTCATCAGCGTTTCGGGCTCGATCTGCTGACGTTCTGTGTGAATTGCAATAAACGCCTCAAACAGTTCCGCAGTCGCGAGGTTTTCGTAATCGCTCGGCTCGAGCAACGGAATGATGGTGTCGCGAAGTTCGCTGTCGAAGACGAGCAATTCGAGCAGACGGCGTTCGGCAACGGTGATCTTCGCACGCGCGACGCGTGAGATCTTTTGCGTGACGGCCTGGAAATCACCACTCTGCATTTTTGCCAGCGAATCCCAAAGTTCACGCTTCAGCGACGCGTCCTCGATGTGAAAAAACGTCATCGCCTGGTCAAAACTCTCGCGACGTTGAATGTTGTTGCGGATCGCAGCGACGACGGGCAGAAAGTCTTCGATTGCCTCAGCCTTTTGCCGTGCGTTGCTGATATTCCGGCCTTTTACGGACGCGTCTAGAGCAAAACGGAAAAATGATGCTGCGTTGCCGCGAGCTTTGTCATATTCGATTTTGCCTTGCTCGCGGATGAAATCGTCGGGGTCTTTGCCGTCGGGCAGCACGAGAACTTTGACATCAAAATCCTGCGGCAGAAGATGTTCGACGGCGCGGCGAGCGGCTTTGATTCCGGCGGCGTCGCCATCGTAATTGATCACTACACGATCAGTAAATCGATGCAGCAACTTTGCCTGCGCGTCGGTAAACGCCGTGCCGAGACTGGCGGCGACGTTTGGGACGCCGAACTGCACGAGCGCGATCAGATCGAGATAGCCTTCGACGAGAATGGCGAACTTCTTTTTGCGAATCTCGTCCTTCGCCTGAAACAGCCCGTAAAGATGCTCGCCTTTGATATAAGCCGGCGTCTCGGGCGAGTTGAGATACTTCGGCTCGTCTTTTGGATCGACTGATCGCGCGCCGAAAGCGACCGGACGGCCGTTAACATCCAACACAGGAAACATAATCCGCCCGCGAAAACGGTCAAAAACCCTTTCTTTTTCTTTGTTTACAGAAACGAGTCCCGATTGCTCGATTACCTTTTCGTCCGCGCCAAAATCGCGCAGCACGCTGAGCAGTGCGTCCCATTTGTCAGGCGAATATCCAATGCGAAACTGCCGTTGTATCTCGTCCGAGATACCGCGATTCGTTAGGTATTCTCTAGCGGCTTTCGCCTTCGCACTTTTGCCTTGCAGCTCGTTTTCCCAAAACTCCAAAGCGACCTGGTTAAGCTCGATCACCTGATCGGCAAGCTGTTTTTTCTCTTCGCGTTGCTTTTTGCTGCGCTCATAGCTGTCGTCGTCAACCGGCTCGGGCAGCATCACGCCGCTGATCTCGGCGACGCGTTTGACGGCTTCGGGACAGTTCAGCCCTTCCATCTCCATCAAAAAATTAAACGCCGTCCCGCCTTTGCC
>JANOGL010000382.1:0-3375 GCA_031405985.1 Acidobacteriota bacterium
GTTTGCACCGAGGCGGTCGAGGATCGACTGAAAGCTTCGATCGAACGAAGCACCCGCACGATCCAGCTTATTGATAAAGCAAATTCGCGGAACGCCGTATTTATCGGCCTGCCGCCAAACCGTTTCGGACTGCGGCTCGACACCGGCAACGCCGTCAAAAACACAAACAGCCCCGTCTAAAACTCGAAGGGACCGCTCAACTTCCATCGTGAAGTCAACGTGTCCAGGTGTATCGATAATATTAATGCGATGTTCGACGTTATTACGCGTCCAGAAACAGGTCGTCGCAGCCGAGGTAATTGTAATACCGCGTTCCTGCTCCTGCTCCATCCAGTCCATCGTCGCCGTTCCTTCGTGAACTTCGCCGATCTTGTGCGAAACACCGGTGTAATACAAAATACGCTCAGTCGCCGTGGTCTTACCCGCGTCGATATGGGCCATAATGCCAATGTTTCTAAATTTGTCTAAGCTTATCGAAGCCATAAAAACTTTGGTTTTGGGTTTTTGGTGTTAGGTCTTAGCAAAACCCTAAACAGCGAACCAAAACCTAAAACCCAACACCTAAAACCTGTAGTGAGCGAACGCCTTGTTCGCCTCGGCCATGCGATGCACGTCCTCTTTCTTCTTCATCGCTCCGCCGCGTCCTTGCGAAGTGTCAAGCAGTTCGCCGACCAAGCGGTCTTCCATAGTCTTTTCGCTCCGTCCGCGTGCATTGGTAACGATCCAACGGATCGCCAGCGTATTGCGGCGATCACGAGTTACTTCTAGCGGCACTTGATAGGTCGCACCGCCGATACGGCGTGATTTGACTTCGAGAGTCGGCGCAACGCTGTCGAGAGCTGATTTAAAAACTTTCAGCGGCTCTTCGCCGGTTTTTTCGCCTAATTTCGTCATCGCGCCGTAAAATATTTGCTCGGCAACACTCTTTTTGCCCTTCCACATCAAGCCGTTGATAAATTTCGTTACGGCGATGCTGTTGTAGATAGGATCGGGCAGAACTTCTCTTTTTGCTGCAACTCTACGTCTTGGCATATCTTACTATTTCGCTCCTTTCGGACGATTTGCACCGTATTTCGAACGCGACTGGTTGCGGTTCGCAACGCCCGAAGCATCCAGCGTTCCGCGAATTACGTGATAACGAACACCCGGCAGATCCTTAACACGACCGCCGCGAATAAGCACAATCGAGTGCTCTTGCAGGTTGTGGCCGATGCCCGGGATGTAGGTCGTCACCTCGATCTGATTCGTCAAACGCACGCGTGCGACCTTACGAAGAGCCGAATTCGGCTTCTTTGGTGTCGATGTATAAACACGCGTGCAAACGCCGCGTTTCTGCGGGTTCGACTGCAACGCAGGACTCGCGGTCTTATACTTGACCCGCTGGCGCCCTTTGCGAACTAATTGGTTAATTGTCGGCATCGTTCTTCTGTTATTTCAAAAAGGCAAAACTATCGTCTTACCTGACTCTTGCCGAAATCATTTCCGGCAGTTAGCTCAAGCAGCTCTCGCTGAATGAATTGCTTATTTAATTAACTCTTAAGAAACTGAGACTTTGCTGTAGCGTGGCAAAAAAGATGTGATCAAATAGCCAGCGTCCGTGTGTTCGGGCGCCTACTTACGCAACAATTCCTGTCTTCAATTCTCAAAAATCGCCGTCTTCTACAGCCTTTCGGCTACAAGGACGCAACAGACCGTAAAGTCCGAAACTTTAGATATTATGAATTGTGGGGAATCGTGTCAAGTCCCTTAGTGCTCTTTGCGGCACATCAACCCGAGTTGCTAACCCTGTCCCGCATGTCCCGTAGTGGTACCGCCTGATGTTAGTCGTTGACCTAAATGACAACCTATGACGCCGGTTAAAAGAGCAGAAACAAGTATAGGCAAATCATGGCTAACAAATTTAGAGACAAAGCCAGCAAACGCTATCGACAATGCGGCAATTAAAACGAGCGGCGACACAAGCCGTATTCCGCCGTAAATACCTTTGCTTCGCCAAAACAGTCCGACAATCAAGCCGAAAAACAGATAGGTAGCAGCATAAACCAAGACCGAAAACGGAAGGGAGAATGGCCCCGTGAGAATTGACGACATGAAAGCCGAAGACGCGGCTACTACAATTACTATTGCAATAGTCCCTATGGCGAACGCTAGGACAGGTTGAAGCACCTTCTTGGACATTTGATCTACACTTTCAAATCTAACAGACCGTACAATCTTCCACAATCGAGACCGCTCCGGCAGCGGGGTTAATGACTTACTGGGTTTTTGCGCAAAAAAACGCTTGCACCCAGACGACCGACGGCCAGAACGCAATACAAGGATTTAATAAAAGTGTGGCCGAAAGAGATTCGTCTCGCATCGTTGCGACCCATTGCTGCAAGTCCAGGAGCTTTTCGAGCTTATTTACTGGAGTTTTTAGCGGTATCGGCGTGGGTTTTCCCGCCGGCCCTTGGTTGGTCTGCGCAAGAAGAGTTTGCGTACCAACCATCAATATTGCCAAAACGACGTACGAACCTTTTGATTCCCATGCGGCGATATCTCCGTCTCTCAAACCACTGCACGTCGCACTTACAACTATTCTGCCTCGATAGAAGAAAGGACCTTACTCAAAATCCTAGCCGCTTAGCTTCGATCATCAGCCCGAAATGGGCATTAGGGGAATCCGACCCAAGTTCCTTGAAAAGTGTCGGATTCGACGACGCCAGTCTTTCGGCATGATACATCCATTCGATAAAGCTCTGCTTCTGGATAGGCGAGTTGCCGAGGAACCGCATATAGTGCCTGAAAACGGACTTTTTCATGGGGCCATCGGGAACCAGCAAAACCAATGTACGAAATAGAACACATTTTTGATTAAAAACATCCGATTCTGTTTCTTTGTCCGACGATTTCCAGCCGTCTATATTCTCCAAAAATGTGCCAACCTTCGCTCCCCACTCAACGTCCGACATTCGGTCTGTTGATTTCGGGTCTTTCTCTTTTTCGGCCCTTAGTGCCCGAAATTCCCGCTGCAACCGGACGGCGTTGGCCGATCTCCAATAAAGAGCTACTTCAGCGTTTCCCTTGAGATCGGAATAAAGAATGTCCTCAAAGGTCAGTGGCTTTTCTGGAAACAGGTAGTTAGCATATCCGATATAGTCTGGAACTTTTTCTTTCTCTACAAACTCGCTGTCTTTGCACCTTGTCGTATTAAGATTTTTGAGAAGAAACCCCTTAAATCCCAACACCAAATCTGCTTTTAGGTGTTCGTCTCCCGTTCCGGAAACGAGTCGTCCAACCTTTGCTGCCAGTTGATCTCGTTCAATCGCATAGCTAAACGACCGGTCATCATTGAAATTACGGTTAATGGCCTTGGCCAGAGCGTTGAAAAGTAAT
>JANOGL010000402.1:0-8089 GCA_031405985.1 Acidobacteriota bacterium
ATTGCCGAGGTTAACGGGCAAGTGAATATCGTCAGCCTCGGCGTTCATCAACTTGATAATGCCGTCGACGAGGTCACTGACGTAACAGAACGAGCGTGTCTGTGTTCCGTCGCCGTAGATCGTCAACTCTTCGCCGCGAAGCGCCTGCACAATAAAATTCGAAACCACGCGGCCGTCGTTCTCGAGCATGCGCTCGCCGTAGGTGTTGAATATGCGGACAATTCTTGTATCGACGCTGCTTTGCCGATGATAGTCCATCATCAGCGTTTCGGCGACGCGTTTGCCTTCGTCGTAACACGCACGCAGGCCTATCGGATTTACATTGCCGTGATAATCTTCGGTCTGCGGATGCACGATCGGATCGCCGTAAACTTCGCTTGTGGCAGCCTGCAGGATGCGCGCCCTAACCCGCTTCGCAACGCCCAGCATGTTGAACGTGCCCCTGACGTTGGTCTATACGGTTTTGATCGGGTTGTATTGAAAGTGAACCGGCGATGCGGGACAAGCGAGATTATAGATCTGATCGACCTCCAGCAAGATCGGCTCGGTCACATCGTGACGAACAAACTCAAAGCGCTTGTTATCGAACAAATGCTCGATGTTCGCCTTGCGGCCGGTAAAAAAGTTATCGAGGCAGATGACTTCGTTGCCTTCTCTCAGCAGCCGCTCGCAAAGGTGCGAGCCGATAAATCCGGCACCGCCGGTGACAAGTATTCGCATATGTCGATCAGTTTCCGTAAAAGATTTTACCGCAGATGACGCGGATAAGGCAGATTTAAAACAATGATTTGTTTTTTATCTGTGTCATCTGCTTAATCTGCGGTTAGGCGGCTGTGAGCAAAATTCACTTTAGATGTTTTTCAAATAACGCCAAAATGCGTTCGTATTCGTCGGCCCAGCTTTCGGGCCTCACAAAGCCGTGATTCTCCGACGGGTAAAGCATTGCTTCGAAATACTGCGTCTTGCCGAGGCGAATCAGCTTCTCCATCAACTGCACCGAATCCTGCACGTGAACATTGTCGTCGGACATGCCGTGAAGTATCAGCAGCGGGCGTTCGAGTTTGTCAGCATACGAGATCGGTGAACTACGTTTATACGCCTCGGGATTTTTGTCGGGAAAACCGAGCCGCTGCGCCGTGTATTGCGGATTCGCCGCGTAGTAATTCTTCCAGTCAAACACCGGCCGTAATGCCGCGGCCGCGGCGATTCGTTCGGGGGAGCGCATCGCGAGCATTCCGGCCATAAACCCGCCGTAGCTGCCGCCATAAACTCCGATGCGTTTTTGATCGACACCGTAATTCTTGACCATATGATCGATCGCGTCAATGTGATCGTCATAATCCTTGCCGCCGAGAAAATCATAAACATCCGTCCGCCAATCGCGTCCGTAACCCGCCGAGCCGCGATAGTCGATGTCGAGCACGACGTACCCTTTTTTCGCCAGCAAGTCGTTGAACATAAATTCGCGATAATAATTATTCCAGCCGTTGATCGTGTTTTGCAGATACCCGGCTCCGTGAACAAATATCGCCATCGGATATTTCTTCTTCGGGTCGTGACCGGCAGGTAAATAAATTTTGGATTTAATAACTTTGCCGTCACGCGACGGAATGTCGATGAACTGAGGCACGTTCCATTTTTGTCCTAAGAATTGCTTGGGAGTGGTCGCGGTAAGTCTGACCTTCAACCTCTCAGAATCCGTTTCCGGAAAGCGTTCATACATTCTCGTAGCAGCAAACAACTCGTCAGGTTTGTTCCACTCGGAATAGCTGAACAGCAATACATCGGTTTCGAATTGAGGGTTTGCCTTCATTCCCGGGAACATTTTCGCTTCCGGCAGCTTATCGTAGGCAAATGCCCACCCGGCGCGCATTTCCCCGTTCGCGGCAACCGAGCCGAATTGTTTCGCGGCCGGATCGCCCTGATTACCCAGGTAAACGACGTAATGTCCCTGATATTCCCACTTAGCCCAATCGACTTGCCAATTACCTTTTGTAATCTGATTTACATCAACCTTGCCGGTATAACCTGCATCAGTCGGATTTTCCTGTCGAATGACGCCCGTGGGATTTGGCTCGGGTGCGCGTTTTTCGAGCGTCGCGAGATAGATGTGGTTGAAGCCGTCTTTTTCCGAGCAGAAAAACAACTGGCTCGTATCCTTAGGATTCGGCTCAAATATTACAGAAAGCGGTGCCTGCCATTTGTCGTCGGTTTCTTCGGTGATGAGAATCGTCTGCTCGTCTTTGCTGCCGACGTTGTGAATGTAGAAGAGCTGCCGCCGCTTTGTGTCTTTGTCGTTTCGATCGACGATCAAGCTACGGCCATCGGCGGTCCAGACCATTCGTCGAAAAAAGCTGACGCCTTCGTGTTTCGGCAGTTTGATCTCAAACGGCGTCTCTCGGCTGCCGTCAGCGGACGTGACGAAAACTTTCTGCTCCGTCCAGCCGCGACGCGGCCCGCCGCCGGTGACGTATTCGGGAACGAAATTCGGCACGACCAATGGCCGCTGCTTTGAGCCGTCCGAGACGACATACGCGATCATCGAGCCTTGTTTGTTCGGCACGACACCGCCTACGACAACAAAATTTTGCGGATTCGCTTCACGCGTCAATTGCGCCAACGTCGCATCAGCCGTATTCAAAACAAACCAATGTCCGCTCTGGGAAAACAAGATGCGGTCATTATCAAGAAACCGCGCACCGGACTCGGGCGACTGCGTTCGTGTAAATCGCTTCGGAGCTTTCTCGCCGACAGTCAGCACGTAAAGATCGCCGCCGAAGCTAAATACCAACTTCTTCGAATCCGGCGACCACTCAAATCCGCCGAGCGCATTTTCACGCACTTTCACAAACTCGTCGCGAACCTCAACGCCGTAGTTCAACTTGCTCTCTGGCGTCGGCGTCGCGCTCGGCTTTGGCAAATCACTTTGACGTAAGATGATCTGCGGCGTGCCGCCCGATGTCGAAACAAGATAAAGATCACGCGGCTGCTTTCCTTCAGCGTTCCAAAGATAAATAACCTTCGATCCATCCGGCGACAGCTTTTCGCCCTCAACGCGCTGCCCGGCGATCGACGGCTCGGCCATGATCTCGCGAACGGTGAGGTTCTGCGCGTAGCCGCTAATCGAGAGCGCAAAAGTGAAAAACAATAACGAGGAACTCGCGAGATGTCTATTCTTCATACTCTTATGGCAATTCGAGCGCGGCTGCACGTTTTTCTGTTTTTTGCGCGTCGGTCAGGCGGCCGTATTCGTAGATCGCGTTTTCCCAGGTGCCGTACATCGCGTTTGGCAGGACGATCCAGTATTTTCCCCAACTGTTTTTGGCTTTATCAGTTTCGCTGAAACGGACGATAATCGACTTGCGTTCAAATACGTCGGAGAAGTCGTCAAGGTTATCACCCATGAGCATCACGATGCGATATTTGTGGTTGACGAATTCGCGGCGTGGAGTTTTTGTCGAGATGTTATTGCCTTTGTCGTCTTTTACACGTAGCAAAACATTCTCGGCCGAAACGTCGTTAAAACCGACGTTCTTCAGATTGTCGATCGTCGGCTGAAGCTGCGGATCGCGGTCGCGGTTCGATACGTAAAAAATTTTTACGCCCTTAGATACCGCATAATTCAAAAACTCAACCGCGCCGGGAATCGCCTTCGCCTTTCGCATCTCGCCCCACGAGTACCAGCCCGGCAGATCAAAGCCGATACGGTTCTTGATACCGTGAGCTTGCGCCGGCGAATTATCGAGTACGGTTTCATCGACATCGACGACGATAGCTCGTGGCTTTTTGCGCTCTGCTTTCGGCAGTTTCTTTACATTTTTTTTGTCGAGATCGGCGTCGAGCTGCCAACGCGCTAAGTTAAAGGCCTGATACGCAACCGCCCGATATTCCGCTGCCTTTTGCATCCAAAGCGTCGCACCGGCTTGGTACTCGTTATCAACTTTGACCTGCTGAGTTGCCGCCGGCTGAGCGGTCGAGTTCGTCACAAAGTAAGTTGTCGCTACCGAGCCGGCAACTAAAATAAACGAGTAAATATATCGTCGAGCTTTCATAAGATACTCTCAGGTCTGAGTTATTAGCTGATTATAAGTGATTTAGGCGTTTACTCCGAACGCAGTTGTCGATCCAAAAAAAACCGGGCCATCGACGATGACCCGGCTAAAGTGAACAGATACGTTTCAAGTTAGAAAGTAAACCGTGCTCCGAATTGAGCAGTTAAAGGCCTTCCAACCGGTGGGCCAAATCCCGGGCCATACAATGAGCTCGGTTGGAGGAAAGTCGCGGCTGACGTGGCCGTGCTTAGACCCAATCGGCCATTCGAGCCGAGCGCGAGGTTGTCGACATTGAAGATATTGTATAGATCTACGTACCCCGCAATTGCAAAGCGTTCGGCAAACTTGAATGTCTTTGTAAACCTCACATCCACATTAAAGTACCTGCTGCTTGCTTCACCGATAATGTTGCCTGCTGCGTCTGTAATAAAGCCGCTTCGCAAGCTGTTGACTTGAGCTTGCGTGCAGCCGCGTGGATTTAAGTTCCGGATCGCCGTTGAATTGCCCCGAACATCAAAGACCGCCCGAGGGCTAACGCCGGCACAAAGGCGGTCGATTGCACTAAGACCATCGCCATCGATATCCAGGCCAGTGTTTGCGGAGAACGGCCTGGCGCTAGCGTATTGAAGAATAGGAGCGAACTGGAAATCCCACGGCAGGTTAAAGACACCGCTTACTACGATACGATGCCGCTCATCAAGCCGTGTCGGGCCAAATTCCTCCGGCTTGAACTGGTTCTCAAGTGTTGTTGCGATCCCATTACCGGAATATGAAGCAACCGGCTGGCCACCCCAAGCACGCGAGCTGGCCAAGACATAGCTGGCGTTCATCAGCATCTTACGCGTCCTGTACTTAAACGTTGTTGTCCAGCTATCAAACAGCGACCGATTGGTGGTACCGATCATGTTGATTTGTTCGGTCCGGTTTGCAGGTAAGCCGGCCGCCAAGTAGGCAGCGTCAAACAATCGGGTATTCACGCCGCGTGGACAAAGCGTCGCGCTCGGGACCGCGGGAACACCCGGGTAGAGAGGGTTGCAGACATTCTCAATCCGCGGATTGATGTTCTGAACTCGCGATTCACGCAGACCAAGCGTATGAACAAAGTCGCTTGAAATGGACATTTTACTGTTAAGTTCGTGCTGGAACCCGATGCTGAATTTTTGAATATAGGGTTCCGCTGCATCCGGATCGTTGATCCGGCCAAAACCTCCAACGGCAAGGTTCGCGAACGAAAAGCCCGCCGGGGGTGCCGGCAGCGGATCAACTCCGAACCGGAATGTTGGCAATTGTCCAACTCCAACGGCCGTGTTGGTCAAACTCAACGCCGTCTGATACAGCACCGGATTTGACTGCGTAAGCGAGAACAAGGTCAGATTCTGAAAGAGCTGGTCGTAAAAGATGCCATATCCGCCACGAACGACCGTTTTGCTGTTTCCCCAAGGGTCCCATGCAAAGCCGACACGCGGCTGAAACTCGGTCCAGCTCGGAGTGGTCCGGGCAAGTTTGTCTGCGTCCGCCGTAATTGCGCGAGCTCGAGGATGATTCAACAACTTGAGGATTTGGATGGTTCTGTTGTTGGTCTGGTCGGGCAGATTGCCGATATTCGCATCCCAGCGCAACCCAAGATTCAGGGTCAGGTTGCGGGTCACCTTCCAATCATCCTGGACGTAAAACGCCGTTTGATGAATTTTCTGGTCGTGGTTTCCTTCACCATCCGAAAAACTAATATTCTGCACCGCACCGGGGGTTGCAAATCCCTGCGGGTAAAGACCGTTGGTATTGTTGCGGATCGTGCTTGGAGAATCAAACCAATTAACAGTGTGACCTTTCGACCCGAAGAAAAAGAAGCCGCCAAGCGTGGTGTTAATATAGTTCACACCGAATTTGAACGAGTGATTTCCAGTAACCCAGCTTATATCATCACGAAACTGGTACTTTCGCTCGAGCGTGGACTGCGGCGCATTGGCGTTGGCGCCGATCTGAATCCCTCCCGGAAATGAGATCAGCGGATTTGTGGTAACACCGAGCAACGTATTCACGAAATCCTGAAAGTGGAACGTGAATTGATTTAAGACCCGCGGGCTGAACGTATAGGTGTGATTGGCGACGAAACTGTTCAGTTTGTTGTTATTGGTATTGCCTCCCGTAAGATCGGTATTCGCCGGATTGCTGATCTGATCATTAGGAGAATCGTTTTTCTGATAAGAGAAGCGATAAAACATGCTCTGATTCTGGCTGATCCTGTGATCGACTTTGGCTGACAGAAGCAGATCGTTATAGGGCGTCGGGATCTCTGAAACGAACTGTGACCCTGGAATGAGCGGGATCTGAACAGCCGCCGCGGCGCTGGCCGGTACATTTTGCCGCTCACGGAATTTCTCCAACGCAAAGAAGAAAAAGAGTTTTTCTTTGACAATCGGGCCACCAATACTTCCACCGAATTCCTGACGCTCAAACTGGGGTTTGACAAAGGTCGGGGTTGTGACCTGTCGCTGTTTCTCTAAGAAATCGAATGCACGCCATTTTTCATCTCGAAAGTTTGAAAAGAATGAGCCGTGAAACTCATTCGTTCCGCTCTTCGTGATAACGTTCACGATACCGCCAACTGCGCGTCCTTGCTCAGCGGTCCAACGGTGCTGAATGACTTGAAACTCCTGAATCGACTCATAAGAGAAGTTCTGCAAAAGGCTGCCGACGACGTTGTCCTTGTTATCGCCGCCGTCAATGTTTACATTAACGCCACGGCCGTCACCGCCATTGAATGCTACGTTGCCGACGCGTGTTTTTGTCGGGTCAAAATTACCAACCGGCCGAGCTTCGGGGGCGATTACCGAAAGGCCGGCAAATGTCCGGTTCAAAAGCGGGAGATTCTGTATCTCCGTGGGCGTAATGGATTGATCGATGTCCGACTTAGTCGTTTCGATGAGGGGCAGATCCATCGTTACCGTAACCGTTTCCGTTACATTGCCCGGCTTCAGTTCGAAATTCACCGTCTGCCTCGTTCCGACGTTCAATTCCGCATCTTCAAGCACTGCTTTGCTAAAGCTTGCTGCTTCAATCGAAATCCGGTATCGACCAGGCGTTAGTTCAGACAAAACGAATTCGCCGTCTGAATTTGTAGATGCTGTGCGCGACTGGCCCGTGCCCTTGTTTGTGGCCGTAACCGTTGCACCGGCCACAACATTGCCCTGACCGTCTACAACCCGTCCGTTAATCGCAGCCGTTGTAACCTGAGCATTGGCTCCGATAGTTACGATAAGGACAATTAAGAGAAAAATAACCAATCTTGAAAGTCTCGAAATGCTGTTCATTGCTTTTAACTCCTTGACTAAATGTCGTCTTAGTGTGTTCTAACTCAGTAAATAAAACGCGTTCACAGATATAACAACGCAATTTACATACCATTTTTATAGTGGCCAAATGGTTCGCTGTTAGAAATACAAACCCGGAAAAAGATCCATTATTATGAACAAACACTAAAAAATCGGATTCCGATGTAATTATTTCTTCGGACGTTCGTTAGATTTGAGGACGCGTTTGCGCAGGCGGATGGCGAGGGGCGTGACTTCGATCAGTTCGTCGTCGGCGATGAACTCGAGCGCTCGTTCGAGGGACATCTCGCGTTGCGGGACGAGCCGCATAGCTTCGTCGGCACTGGTTGTTCGCATGTTTGAGAGCTTTTTTTCTTTTATCGCGTTTACGTCGAGATCGACGGCACGAGCGTTTTCGCCGATGATCATGCCCTCGTAAACTTTGACCTGATGCTTTACAAACAACACGCCGCGTTCTTGTAAGTTATAGAGCGCGTATGTATTTGTCTCGCCCATGCGGTCGGCGACAAGGCTTCCGGTTTGCCGCGAACGCATCTCGCCCTGCCATTTGTCGAATTTCAGAAACAGCGTATTGAGCAATCCGGTGCCTTTCGTTTCGGTCAGGAACTCGCCGCGAAAACCGATCAGACCGCGTGACGGAACCTCGTATTCCAGCCGGACGCGGCCCGAGCCGTTATTGATCATCTTTGTCATCTGTCCTTTGCG
>JANOGL010000420.1:0-8002 GCA_031405985.1 Acidobacteriota bacterium
GCCGTGGTATCCCGAGCGGCTGGACTGGTACGACTATTGGCTCAACGTGCATTTTCCGGGCATGCGAAAATGGGTGCTGCCGACGCTCGAAGAAGAATTGAAGGCCGTCGAAAAGCGGTCATACACTTACAAGGATTTGCTAGATCTTTTTGACACGTCGGTCAAGCGTTTTCCGACGCGGGTCGCGATGCGCATCGAGCGCGACGGGCGAAAAGAACAATATACATACGAAGATGTGAACGAACTCTCTCTGCGTGCCGCCGGATTTTTTGCAAAGAATGGCATCGCATCGGGAAGCCGCGTGATCTTGTTTTCGCAAAACATGCCTGAATGGGGAATGACGTATTTCGGCATTCTTAAATCAGGAGCCACTGCGATTCCGATTGATCCTGCGTCGTCAGTTGACGAGATCATTGCGTTTGCAAAAGCGGGCGAAGCTTCGGCGATCGTACTTTCACCAAGGCTCAATGAAGAGAATCCCGACCTTCAGAAAAAGCTCTACGAAGCTTTTGGCGTAAATCGGAACGCGGACGCCCCCGTCCGCAATGGTCGCAAAGCGGCCACACGACGTAAAGGTTCACAAAACAGTAAGGATCAGGATAGTACCTCTTTGAGCGACGAAGCGTCGCTCATTGCGGACGAGGGCGTCCGCGTTCCGGTTTGGACATTCGACGACGTGTTTGAGATGCAGGACGAAGTCGAGGAAGCAAAACGCAACGCGGTGCTGCCGGCGAGGATCCACTCGAACGCGGTCGCGTCGCTGATCTTTACATCGGGAACCACGGGCAAGCCAAAGGCCGTGATGCTGTCGCACAAGAATTTCGTCAACATGATCTCAATGCTGTCGTCGGTGCTTGACATGGACATCACGGACGGCGTGTTGAGCGTACTGCCGATGCATCACACGTTTGAGTTTTCGGCTGGGTTTCTGACACCGTTCTCCAACGGAACACAGATCACATATCTCAACGAACTGACGGCCGAGGACCTCGCACGCACTATCGAAAACAGTCATGTTACGGGCCTAGTCGGCGTGCCAGCGTTGTGGGAAATGCTGCATCGCCGGATAAAGACGCGCCTCAGGGAACGCGGCGATTGGATCGCAGATTTGGCGGATAACGTAATCGATTTTAATGCGTGGATTCGCGATAACACGCCGTTCAACTTGGGGCCGATCGTCTTTTTCCCGATCCATCAGGGCATGGGCGGCAAGATGCGTTATCTCATCTCGGGCGGCTCGGCATTAAGTGAGAAAGTGCAAAAAGATCTGCACGGTCTCGGGTTTACGGTGCTCGAAGGCTACGGTTTGACCGAAAGCTCGCCAGTGCTGACGGTCGCGCGACCGGGCAATAAATTACTTAGAGGCAGCGTGGGCAAACCGCTGCCGGGCGTAGAAGTGAAGATCGCCGCGCCGGATGAGAATGGCGTTGGCGAGGTGCTGGCGCGCGGGCAAAACGTCATGGTCGGCTATTACAACAACGACGAGGCGACAGATGCCGTCCTGCAAGATCGTTGGCTAAAGACCGGCGATCTCGGACGCATCGATGACGATGGAAATCTTTTCATAGTCGGCCGTTCGAAGGACGTCATCATCGATTCGAACGGTAAAAATATTTACCCCGACGAGATCGAAGAGCTTTACGGCAAGTCGTCGGCGATAAAGGAGTTGAGCGTTGTCGGTCTGCCCGACGATGACGGCGGCGAAAGAATCGCGGCGCTCGTCGTGCCCGATTATGAACACGACATCGCCCTTACTCGAAGCGAAGCGAACAAAAAAGTCGAAGAGCATTTTCGCGAAGTGTCGGCTGGCATTCCATTTTTCAAGCGCGTAAAAGTTTTACATCTCACACCGTTCGAGCTGCCGCGAACAGCGACGCGAAAAGTAAAACGGCCGGAGGTCGTTGAGATGCTGCAAGCACTTGAGGACCGCTCGAAGTCAAAAACTAAATCCATTGTCGAGTCGAAGGGCGACGACAATGCGGTTTGGATACGTAAAGTAGTTGCGAGCGTTTCAAATCGGCCGCTGAGCGATGTCGCGTCAGAGGACAAACTCGCCGATCTCGGCTTCGATTCGCTGATGTTTGTTGAGCTTCAGGCGGCGGTCGAGGATGCGGGCGGACGAGTTTTGTCGCCGGACACTTTAAATGAAGTGCAGACGGTTCGCGAACTGCTTACCGCCATCAATCGCGTCGATAAATCGAAAAGGCTTGCTGACGAACCGCGCGTAGAGGAGAAAAATGACGAAGACGAAGTTTACATTCCGGGTGTCGTTCGTCGGGCGGGCAACGCAGTTGTCAGTTTTGCGACCGACACGCTCTATGACGCGGTGCTCGATACGCAGATCGATGGCGAATCGAATGTGCCGCAGCACGTCAATTTTATCGTCGCACCTAATCACACTTCGCATCTCGACACCGGCCTTGTAAAAAAAGCACTGGGCAAAGATGTCGCCGAACAGACGGTCGCGGTCGCGGCGGCGGATTATTGGTTCGATACGAAATACAAGCGTGCATATATGAATAATTTCACCACGCTTGTCCCGATAGAGCGCACAGGCAGCCTGCGTCAATCGCTGCGCCACGTCACGCAAATCTTGAATGAAGGTTACAATGCTCTAATCTTCCCGGAAGGCGGCCGCCAGGAATCTGGCCAGATCGCCGAGTTCAAACCGATCATCGGGTATCTCGCTCTAAACCAAAAGATCGGAATCCTGCCGATCTATATTTGGGGAACATACGACGCCTTTCCCAAGGGAATGATCATTCCGCCGCGAACGAGCATCGGTGCGAAGATCGGAGCGAAGGTCGGACGTTTTCTCGAGTACGACGAGCTTAAAAAGATGACCGAAGGCGTCCCGAATACTGAAGCGTATCGTCTTGTGGCCGCTCGCGTTCAGCACGAGATCGAAAACATGCGCGACGGCACCCGGCAGAAATTTGACGTCGATGTGCTACGTAAGCAATGGAAGGCTGAACGTCGACGTTCGCGAAAGCAAGAGCCGGTCATTGATAACTAAACACCGTCGGAAACTAATTGTAAATGGCGGTTGTATTAAACACGAGGGATTTCTCTGGAGTAATTATGAAAATTGTCCGCACTTTTCTTTGGGTTGTTTTATTGTTGGCTCCTGCCTCAGCGCAGAGGTCGACGTTGAAAGTCGATTACGAAAAATTCATCCTGCCAAATGGACTGGAGGTTGTCTTTCACGTTGACCGCAGCGATCCGGTCGTCGCAGTTTCGTTAACCGCGCACGTCGGTTCGGCACGGGAAAAGGCCGGCCGCACGGGCTTTGCGCATATGTTCGAGCATCTGTTGTTTCTCGAGTCGGAGAATCTCGGCAAAGGCGGACTCGACGCAATGAGCGCTCGGATCGGCGGTTCAGGGGCTAACGGTTCGACAAATCGTGATCGAACAGACTATTTGCAGACGGTTCCAAAAGATGCGCTTGAAAAAATGCTTTGGGCCGAGGCCGACAAACTTGGCTGGTTCATTAATACCGTCACCGATCCGGTTTTGGCGAAGGAGAAGCAGGTTGTCAAAAACGAAAAGCGGCAGAGTGTCGACAACAACCCCTACGGTCATACGTTTTACGTGATCGACAAGGCGTTGTACCCGGCAAGCCATCCTTATAACTGGCAGGTCATCGGCTCGCTCGAAGATTTAGACGGTGCAACGCTTTCGGATGTGAAAGAGTTTTACCGCCGATGGTATGTCCCGAATAATGTAACACTCGTCGTCGCCGGCGATTTTGACACGGGGCAGGCGAAGAAGTGGGTAGAGAAGTACTTCGGCGAGATCAAACGCGGTGACGAATTAGAACCGCAACCGAAACGCCCGGGCGTTGTGCGCGAAATTACCAAGCTTTACCACGAAGACAATTTCGCAAACTTACCAGAGCTAACCATGGCGTGGCCCGTCGTCGAACAATATCATCCGGACAGCTATCCGCTCGCGGTGCTGACACGCTATCTGGCGCAGGGCAAAAAGGCACCGCTTTACAAGGTACTGGTCGAGGAAAAGAAACTCGCACCTGAAGTATCGATGTATGTGTACGATTCGGAACTTGCCGGACAGCTGCATCTGTCTGTTCGTGCTTTTGACGGCAAAGATTTGGACGAAGTTGCGGCCGCGGTTAACGAGGCGTTTGCAAGGTTTGAGAAGGACGGCATTTCGCAAAAGGATCTCGATCGAATCAAGGCGGGCCAGGAAACATTCTTTTACAACTCGCTGTCCGACGTTCTCGGCAAGGGCGCACAGCTGGCGCAAGGCAACATTTTTGCGAACGATCCCGGTTATCTCGAAAAGGACATTCAGAACATACTTGGTGTGACAACCGCCGACGTGCGGCGCGTTTTCGATAAATATATAAAAGGCAAAAATTTTGTGGCGACGAGCTTTGTACCGAAGGGCAACGTTGCGCTCGCGCTCGACGGATCAAAAAAAGCAGAGGTCGTTGAAGAAAAAATTATCGCCGGTGCCGAGGACGAGGTCGATCCGAACGTAACGGCTAAGTACGAGCGAACGGCTTCGTCCTTTGACCGCTCAATTGAGCCGTCATATGGTCCGGCGCCCGATGTAAAAATTCCGACAATCTGGGAGAACAAACTTAAAAACGGGCTTCGAGTTTTCGGCATCGAAAATCGCGAAGTACCGTTGGTGGAGCTCGAGATCGTCATCGACGGAGGCCAGATGCTTGATCGTCACGACAAAGTCGGCGTCGCCAATATGATGGCCCAGATGATGACGCAAGGAACGCGGCGCAAAACTCCGCAAGAGCTCGAAGAGGCAATCGAGCAACTCGGTGCGTCGATCAACGTCTATGCGACCACCGAGGACGTAACGATTGGTGTAAACACGCTCGCGAAAAATTATGACGCAACGCTCCGGCTGGTTGAGGAGATTCTTTTTGAACCTCGTTGGGATGCGAAAGAATTTGATCTGATAAAACAGAGCGTGATCAGCGACATTCAGCAGCAGCGAGCAAACCCGAATGCGAACGCGCAGCTCAATTACAATCGCCTTATCTACGGCAACGACAATATGCGTTCCCGCAGCCTTTTGGGCACGACTGAGTCTGTCAACGCGATAACGATCGACGACCTTAAGGCATTTTATGCGAAAAGTCTTTCGCCGTCGGTCGCGAGAATGCACATCGTCGGAGCGATCGACAATCCGAAGATCATGGCGTCGTTAAAGGGCGTCGGGGCTAAGTGGAAAGCAAAGCGTGTCGAAATTCCTGTTTACAAAACACCCGACGCACCGCAAAAATCGCAGGTTTATTTTTATGACGTGCCCGACGCGAAACAGTCGGTAATCAGGTTCGGCCATCCGGCGCTTGCGGCGACGGACGCAGATTTTTATCCGGCAACAGTTGCAAACTACATCCTCGGCGGCGGCGGTTTTGCGTCCCAATTAACGCAGCAGCTTCGCGAAGGGAAAGGTTATACATATGGAATCAACTCTTTCTTTTCGGGGACAAAGACTCGCGGGACATTTACGATCGCGAGCGGCGTTCGTAGCAATGTGACGCTCGAATCGGCGCAGCTTATTAAAGAAATACTCCGCGATTACGGCAAGAATTACACTGAGAATGATCTCGATACCACCAAGAGCTTTCTCATTAAAAGCAACGCTCGAGCGTTCGAGACGTCGAACGCAAAGCTCAATATGCTCGACAACATCAGTAAGTACGGCTGGAAATATGATTACGTAAAGCAGCGTGAGCAGGTTGTAAAAGCGATGACTGTCGATCGGATAAGAGAGTTGTCGCAGAAGTACTTCAACGGCGACCGAATGATCTGGCTCATCGTAGGCGACGCGAAAACACAGTTGCCGAGACTGAAGGAACTTGGGTTTGGAGAACCGATTCTACTGCAAAAATAAATGGCGAAGAAAAAGGCGCTTGCGAAAGTAGAAAAGAAAATTCTTATCACCGGCGGTACCGGTTTTTTGGGAACGCACATTGTTCGCCAACTGATGGATGCTGGTGAGAATAATTTACGTGTGATGGCTTCGCGTGTGCCTGCGTGGATGACTGACGCGGGCGTCGAGGCGGTCGAAGGCTCTGTAACAAGCCGCGACGACGTTGCTGTGGCGGTGAAGAACGTGAGCGTGGCGTTTCACCTCGCAGGCAAAGTATCTCGTGACAACTCTGACGCGGCGGCGATGAATAAGATTCATCTCGAAGGCACGCGGCTGTTGTGCGAGGCGGCGAAAGACGCTGGTGTGAAAACCATGATACTCGCTTCGTCGAGCGGCACGATTGCGGTGAGCGAAACGAACGAAGTTGTCGATGAGATGTGCCCGCAGCCGCTTCAGTTGATCTCGCAGTGGGCGTATTACGCGTCGAAGTATTATCAGGAACGCGCCGCGTTAGAGAACTTTGACGGCAAAGGTCTTCGGCTCGTGATCATGAATCCGTCGCTGCTGCTCGGCCCCGACGACGAGCGCCTTAGTTCGACAAAACCGGTGCTCGATTTTCTCGGCCGAAAGATACCGTATTGCCCGTCGGGCGGTCTGAATTTTGTCGATGTACGTGACGCGGCGACGGCGTTTATCACCGCACTGGAGAAAGGCAAGCATCAGGAAAAATATCTGCTCGGCGCCGCGAATATGACTTTTGCTCAGTTTTTCGGCCGACTCGAAAGACTGTCCGGCGTCTCGGCACCTGCGATGAAAGTGCCTAAAAGAATCGCGTTGGCGGGCTCGTCGATGATCGAATCTGTTTTCAAAAATTGGGGCCGCACGTCGCCCGTCCAGACAAACGAAGTCGAGCAGGCCGAACACTTTTGGTATTTTAATTCGACAAAGGCTGAAGAGGAACTCGGTTTCAAGCCGCGCGACCCGCAGGAGACTTTGAACGACACGATCAGATATATTCGCGAAACATTTTTAGGCGAAGGCGTATTTACCTAAACGCCGCAACCCGCCTGAATTTGATTGATCATCTCGAGTTTTCCGCTACGCAGTTCAAATGCTGCGCTTCCGGCACCCTCGTAATATTCGGCGTAAATGACGACTTCCATTTTACCGTCGCCGTTCAGGTCGGCGATGCCGGTGATCTCATAACGGTTAGGCGGACCGTTATCATCCTCACCCGGATTGTAAATATTGCCATCGACCATGAAATACCGGACTCCGGCCTTTGTCACCGTTCCCAACAAAACAAGCGAATAATCACCCGGATTTAGTCTGGTAAAGAACTTGTCGCTTACGTGAGTTGCGCTTATCAGAAACTCATCCTGGCCATCGCCGTCCAGGTCGATCTTAAAGCCCTGAGTGATCTTTACTATCGGTTTCCTAACGCCCTGTTTTTTCAGGAACGCGGCGACTGCGCGTTTGTAAGAGGCACTACTCGCTGCGATGCGCTTGGGATCCGAGGCATCGGTTTCCATTTAGCATTTGACCCGATGGCGAAACCAAGACGATCGCGTGTGCCTGTCTCGATTCGGACAAAATCCTGGCAGACATCGTCTGTTGGGCCTTGTTTTGCGTTGCGGATCTTAACTTTTTCGGGGCCACGAAACCCGAAAATATTGAGATCCATCGAACCGAGAAGGATCGACTCAGCTGCGATGCCAGGATCAACCCAGGCTCCGTTTTGCGAACCTCCGATCAAACCGCCGAGGCGTAGATCGACTATTGGGACGGGGTTATCTTGCGGCAACGCAAACGAATTGAACAGTAGACAGACGAGCAACGAGCTTCGAACGAGGCGAATTTTCATACATCCTGATTATCGGGTTTAAAGAAAAAGAAGAAAAACAGCGCCGCATGGCGACTATCCACATTTTTTGTGTGGCCGAGCCCTTAGCTAAGATAACGCTTCATAACACGCAAACTTGCAAAAATCACGAGACCTAAAATGGCTGCGATCAAGATAGCGAGGCCTTCCTTCGCAAAATCGACCTGCGTGAGCAGCCAAACGATGAGAACGAGTGACATAACTGAGGCTGCAACGCCGAGCGGCGCCGCAAAAGGCGACGGCTGAGGCATGTTGGGG
>JANOGL010000453.1:0-5880 GCA_031405985.1 Acidobacteriota bacterium
ATGAAATCGCCGGGTATCGAGTCGATGGCGTGTTGCTCGATGCAAATTCTAGAAAGGATCGCGGCGGAACGGGCGAAACGTTTGACTGGGAGATCGCGAGGATGGTAACAGACATCGTCCCAAGCACTTATCTTGCCGGCGGCCTGTCGGCTGAAAATGTAGCCGATGCCATTAGGATCGTTAAGCCATACGCTGTGGATGCTTGTAGTTTGCTCGAGAGCGAACCGGGCAAGAAAGATCATGACAAGGTTGCGTGCTTTATTAGAATTGCAAAAGGAACTCTATGAATTTCGAGCCGAATGACAAAGGATACTGGGGCGAATACGGTGGTCGGTTCGTGCCCGAGACTCTAGTTGCGCCGCTCGACGAATTGACTGAAAGCTATTTAGCTTTGCATGACGATGCGGCGTTTCGCGGCGAACTTGATGATCTTCTGAAAAATTATTCAGGCCGTCCGACGCCGCTCTATTTTGCAAAGCGTCTGAGTGAGAAACTTGGTGGCGCGCGTATCTATCTCAAACGCGAGGACCTCAATCACACTGGTGCGCATAAGATCAACAACTGTCTCGGGCAAATTTTGCTCGCGCGTAAGATGGGCAAGACTCGCATCATCGCCGAAACCGGTGCAGGTCAACACGGTGTTGCGACCGCGACCGTCTGCGCTCTGTTCGGTCTCGGATGCGTCATTTACATGGGCACTGAAGACATGCGACGGCAAGAGTTGAATGTTTTTCGAATGCGGCTACTCGGCGCCGAGGTTCGCGGCGTCGATGCTGGCTCGCGCACCTTGAAGGACGCGATCAACGAAGCGATGCGCGATTGGGTTACGAATATTGCGACAACGTATTATCTGCTCGGATCGGCGTTGGGGCCGCATCCCTATCCGCTAATGGTGCGCGATTTTCAAAGCGTCATCGGCCGTGAGGCCCGCGAACAGATCATCGAAAAAGTAGGTCGTCTGCCTGATGTCCTTGTCGCGTGTGTAGGCGGCGGATCGAACGCCATTGGGTTGTTTCACGCTTTTTTAAGTGATGATGTAAAAATGATTGCCGTCGAAGCCGGCGGCCGCGGCGATAATCTTGGCGATCACGCTTCACGTTTTATGAACAGCGGCGACGTTGGCGTGCTGCAGGGCACGAAGAGTTATATCTTGCAAGACGGGAACGGCCAGATCGCACAGACGCACTCAGTATCTGCCGGTTTAGATTATGCATCGATCGGCCCCGAACATGCTTTTCTGCATGACGCGGGTCGTGTCGAATACGTCACGGCCTCGGACGACGACGCAGTCACCGCTTTTAAGTTGCTTTCGGAAACCGAGGGTATTATTCCCGCACTCGAGTCGGCTCACGCGATCGCTCACGTCGCCAAAATCGCGCCGCAGATGAGCCGTGACCAGGTAATCATAGTCAATCTCTCAGGTCGTGGCGATAAGGATGTGCACTCAGTGCAGGAGCATTTAGACAAACGATGAGTCGTATCGCAGCTAGACTGAACGAATCACGAAAACGCGGCGGCGGTTTTATTCCGTTCGTAACGGCGGGCGATCCGGATGC
The DNA here is from genome assembly GCA_031405985.1 of Acidobacteriota bacterium. Classification (GTDB taxonomy): domain Bacteria; phylum Acidobacteriota; class Blastocatellia; order Pyrinomonadales; family Pyrinomonadaceae; genus OLB17. Next base: position 1,557 of record JANOGL010000453.1, read on the forward strand.
TGAAACGTCGCTGTCGATATGTCTGAAACTGGCGGAACTCGGCGCCGACGTGATCGAACTCGGCATTCCGTTCAGCGATCCGATGGCTGACGGGCCGACGATCCAACGTTCTTCGCAAAGGGCGCTGACTAATGGCGTCACCCTCGAAACCGTAATAAACATGGGACGCAGATTCAGACAGCAGGCTGACGTACCACTTGTTTTGTTCAGCTATTTCAATCCGATAATGAGCTTTGGCATTGATAATTTCATTGACGCCGTGGCTGATGCAGACATCGACGGACTTTTGTTAACCGACGTGATTGATGACGAAGCTGCCGAATTATCGGCTCTCCTCGCGGCTAAAAACATTGATCTGATCTCGCTGATCGCACCTACAACTACGGATCAACGACTAAAAACAATTTGCCCAAATGCACGCGGCTTTATTTATGCGGTCTCGCGTGCAGGCGTGACCGGTGCAAGCGAGGCAACAGGTTACGAAGCAGAAAAACTCGTGAAACGTGCGAGGCAATTCACAGATTTGCCGATCGCAGTCGGATTCGGGATTTCGACACGTCAACAAATCGAAGAGGTTTGGAAATATGCCGATGCTGTGGTCGTCGGCTCGGCAATCGTTGCCGAAATTGAAAATGCCAAGGTCGACGCCGTAAAACACGTCGAGCGATTTGTCGCTGAGCTGCTTCCTAAGTTTGCAAAAGGCGACGGCGATACTTAAAGTTGTAGTTTTGCTAAAATAAACGATATAAACACTTATGCTTATCGTGATGAAATCGGACGCCACCTCGTCTGATATTGAACAAGTTCTCGAAACGATCGTGGCACTCGGTTTTCGTGGCCACGCGATGCCGGGCGAAAACCGCACGGCAATCGGCGTTACGGGAAATCCAGGCTCGATTGACCCCGCGCATTTCGAAAATCTGCCCGGCGTCGCCGATGCAATTCGCGTTACTCAGCCGTACAAGCTGATCTCAAAAGACTTACGGCCTGAAAAATCGGTTGTAAAAATCGGCACCGCGACAATCGGCGGCGAAGAACTTGCCGTAATCGCCGGTCCGTGTGCTCTTGAGAATCGCGATCAGGTTTTCACGACTGCCGAAACGGTAGCAAAAAGCGGTGCGAAATTCTTTCGCGGAGGCGCGTTTAAGCCGCGCACTTCACCGTATGCTTTTCAAGGACTTGGGGAAGAAGGTTTGAAGATGCTCGCCGAGGTGCGAGAGCAGTACGGCCTCAACATCGTTACCGAAGCCATGGACGAACGCGGTATCGACGCCGTCGTAAAGTACGGCGACTGCATTCAGATCGGAGCTCGTAATATGCAGAATTTTTCGCTGCTAAAATACGCAGGTCAAACTCGCACGCCGATCTTACTAAAACGCGGGCTTTCGGCGACGCTCGATGAGCTGCTGCTCGCCGCCGAATACATAATGGCCGAAGGAAATTACGACGTGATCTTGTGCGAACGCGGCATTCGAACATTCGCCAACCACGCCCGTAACACGCTTGATCTGTCGATAGTTCCGGCCGTTCATCGACTGACCCATTTGCCGATAATTGTCGATCCTTCGCACGGAACCGGACATAATTACATGGTCGCGCCGCTCGCTCGTGCCGGAGTTGCGGTCGGTGCAGACGGCCTTATAATCGAAGTTCACCCGCATCCTGAAGCCGCAATGTGCGATGGCGCACAAGCTCTTACGCTTGCACAATACGTTGAACTAGCAACCCAAATACGTGCTTTGCATGAGCTTTTTGCCGAGCCGGCTTTGATGTTAGCGGAATCTAATTGATCAAAGTTACAAATAAAAAATCCGTGCGTGCTGGTGGGCAACACGCGCGGACTTTTGTTTGCTCTCGCCTGACGCCTTTTGCCTATTTTGCCAAGCGGAGTCGCATTAAACCGTAAAATTGGACGTAACAACTGACCATCGCGGTCAAAATTAGGAACGTCATCGGCACGAATTTTAGCGATTCGGGCAGGACGATACCGACGCTTCGGCTATACAAGACGCCGAATGTCAGTCCGGCTACGGCTACCAAACTGCGTAGCTTCAACCAACGGCCAAGCGTTGGCCTCGCGCTTTTTGAGGGAAGAAAATACGGCAAGATCAACACCATCGCCATTGTCGTCAGCATTAGCGCCGCATCGATCGAAAACAACTGCACCGCGCGTCCGTATTCCAACGCCAAAAAGAAGAGCACAAAAAGCGTGTCGATCCCAAATCCCGTAAAATCGAAGCCAAATCTACTGTTATTGTTTATTGTGTTGTTCATTTCGCCTCTCGTGTAGGTTCATAAATGCCCGTGAAATCTATTTCTTATTGCTAAATTGATCGTACGCAACGCGAAAGAGCTCGGATAATGCCAAGGCGGTCTCCGGCGTCAGGTTTTTATCCGCGCGAAGGTGTGCTTCTACGATCTCGGTCGTTTTTTCGTGCGGATAATAGATCACCGGCTCGACATCGCTCGAAGATTGCTTCTTCATCAAGCGGTCAACCGGCATATCCAGCCATTGCGTCAAACGTGCAATATTGTCGGCGTCAGGACGGCCCGTACCGTTCTCAATACGCGACAGCGTCGATGCCGAAACAGTGGTTACATCGGCAACATCGCGTAGACTGAGGCCAAGTTCCTCGCGTCGGCGCTTGATTGCACGGCCTAATTCGCCAGTATTTATAAGACTTTCGTTCTTAAATGCCATCTTTGGTTTCCTCCAAGATTTATAAGTGCCACAGATGCACTTTTCATTTCATGGATAAAACATAGCACAAGAAAATTCTTTATGCAACCCTGTTTCGCACTTGCAACATAAAAATTTATCTGATACGATGTTGCATGGATGCAACGAGTGGAATAGAATCGAAGCCTCAATTAACCCAAAAAACACACAATAAGGAGAACCAATATGAAACGCATCAACACGACCGAAACGCAAAATAACAACGTCCTCGACTTTTCTTCGACTTTGAAAGAACTTCGCAAGACTGTCGACCCGAATCTCATTCGCCAGCGAGCGGGACGCCGCGACCGCAACGGCCGCGTTCACATGGTCGAATACGTCGAATGGCACACCGTCGCCGACATTCTCGATGAAACAGCACCGAATTGGGCACACACTGTAAAGGACATTCGAGCCATCGGCGAGATCGTTACCGTAACCGTCGCGATCACTATCGATGGCATCACCCGTGAAGGCATCGGCACCGGCAAAACCGCAAACGAGACCGGCATCAAAAAAGCCGAACACGACGCCCTAAAGCGAGCGGCAGTGAAGTTCGGCATCGCACGCGAGCTCTATAAGAAGGAGTTCGATTTTATCGAACAGGACGAACAGCCTGTCGTCGCTGAATCGCGGCCATCAAACATCAATCCGCTTGCGAAGAATCTCGGCGACATGGTCACGGCAAAGCAACTCGGCATGATTCGTGCGGTCGCCCGCGAATCAAACATCGATGCTGAGCAAGAGTGCGCGAAGCTGCTGAATTGCGGAGTCGATGAACTTTCAAAGCGTGCAGCATCCGATCTCATCGAGCATCTGCAAACGTTGCATCACAACACGGTTACGCCGATGCGTCGCGCAGGATAAGAGTCCGTTTTAGCTTTGAGTTGTGATCTTTACGCCGCCTGCAACAACAACGTAGAGGCTCCCACATCACAACTCAATTCCAGCTTCGAAACAAACTTTACGGCGCTTGCGTAAACCGCACAAATTGCACAAAATACGAGAACTGCTTTTCAAAAATTAATTTAAGGAGATAAACATATGGCACAAGAGGCTAGTGAAATGGCCGCTTTCGAAGGGCCAAAGCATGGCGAGTTTTGCTGGACGGAAATCGCTTCGAGCGATGCCGCGACGTGTATGGAATTCTACAGGAATGTTTTCGGGTGGAATTTTAAGGTCAGCGACGCGATCGACGGATTTGCGTATCACGAATACTCGACCGGCGGTGATTATCCGGCGGGCGGATTATATGAATTGACGCCGGGGATGTTCGGCGAGGGCGTTCCGATACCGCCGCCGCACTTTATGACTTACGTCGCGGTCGATGACGTCGACGAGAACGCAAAGCTCGCGGCGACGCTCGGCGGCACGGTCGTCAAAGAACCCGACGACATTCCAAACACGGGACGTTTCGCGATTCTAATGGATCCGACCGGCGCGATGTTTTGCACATTCAAGATGACGGAAGGGGGGCACAATGGCTGAATTTCATATTCCGAAAGCCGGCGAAATCTGCTGGCGTGAACTTAGAACAAAAGACCTCGGCGCCGCGATCGAGTTTTATACAAAGATGTTCGGCTGGACAACCAAACAGACGACCGT
>JANOGL010000457.1:0-3088 GCA_031405985.1 Acidobacteriota bacterium
TCTGACTTCAGCAATATTTTTTAGTTCAGGCGGCAACGCAACCTGCGGCAATTCTTCGCCTTTGTCGTTTAGAATCATGTCGACTTTGACGTCGTCGGGTTTTGTTTGCGCGAGCAATGTTCGCGGCGCGTAGATTACAAAGCTCACAGTTTTGCCGTCGAGGCCGGTGACTGGAATCGTAAACGCGCGCTCGACACGGCGCTCACCGATGCGAAAAAAAACATCGACGACGGTGTTGAAGACGGTCGCCTTTGTGTTTGCGACGTTGACGGCGATCTGCTGCGCGGTAAAGTCACTTTTTTTTCCTGCTAGATCAATCGTCGCGGTTTCGACCGAGTCGAGCGTACCAATTACGCTCGCGGGGCCGCGCACTTTGACACGCGGCGGCGAAACAACTGACGCGTAAACTTCAAATCCTGCGGCGGGCGCGCCTTTTGTTTCAGCGCGGACCTCGAGTTCTTTTTCTTCGACGGCCTCGAGATTTACGGCGATGCGGCCGGGTTGAATCTCGGAGAGCTTTATTCCGGGCGGCAGATTTACGTAAACATTATCGGGGGTTAGCGAAATGACGCGGTCGCCCGGAGCAACGTCGGTGAGGTCGAGCGTCGCAGTGAGATCGCTGTTGTTTAGCTGTTCGAGTTTGCGTTTGTCGCCGCTGAGGACAATGTCAACCTCGGCAGGAAGCGCGTTTGTGATCTCAGCGTTGTTCGAAATTCGAGGCGTGAGCGCGACATTAAAACGCTGCACGGTTGGCGTACTCAATCCTGTCACGCCAAACCAAAGCCCAAGCGTGATCACGAGCGCGATTACTTTTAGGCCCCAATCTTCGAGAAATATCTTGCGAACGACATGTTTTGCAAACAGCTTGGGTGCCATAAGAATTTAGCCACGGAGGACACAGAGACAAAACCTGATATACCGAAGCCTCAAGCCACGCCTTAAATTAACAACATTATCACCTGTTCCCATCACGGCTACTTTCGAATAATTCCTAAACCACCTCAGTTTTCTCAGTGGTCTCTGTGGCAAAGCTTTTCCTCGAGTCGATCAGCGGAATTTCGAGCGCGTCGAGCAATAACTTTCGAACAGTCGTCGGGTCGATGTTGCGGCGGACCTCGCCGGCTTCAACATAAGTGATGAGGCCGGTTTCTTCAGAGACGACGAGCGAAATCGCATCCGTACCCTCGGTGATGCCGATCGCGGCCCGGTGACGCGTGCCGAGCTCGCGTGAAACTTCCGGATTTTTTGTCAGCGGTAAAAAGACGGATGCGGCAGCGAGGCGTTCGTTTTGGATAACGACTGCGCCGTCGTGCAGCGGCGTCGCCGGATTGAATATCGTGACCAGCAGATCATAGCTGATGTGCGCATCGAGCTGGACGCCGGCGTCGATAAAATTGCGCAGGCCGATATTGCGCTCGATGACGATAAGAGCTCCGGTCTTTTCAGACGCGAGCGTCGTCACCGCGAGCACGATCTCGTCAAAGACGCTGCCGCCAAATTGACCACGTTGTTTTTTGAGTATCGGAAAGCGAAACCGGTTTGCAAAATATATCAGAGCCTGTCTGATCTCTGACTGAAATAACACAATGATCGCGATGCCGATAAAACCGACGGCGTATCGAAGGACAAACTCGAGCGTCGATAATTCCTGCGTGACGGCCAGCCAATAGAGCAACGCGAGTATGACCATCCCGACGACTGTCGGCACGGCGCGTGTGCCGCGCAGCAGTTTTAAAACGACATACACGATCACGAAAACCAGCGCGATGTCGATGACATTTCGAAGGCTGTTGATCGTCGGAATCAAGTCGGCAAACTCCATTTCGGGCACACCAATGCCCTAAGAATATCACAAACGGGCCGCCCACTGACGCAGACGGTTCTGGCTTACGCTTCGAACGGAATTTCGGCGTTTTGGAGGATGCTGAGTTCGTTGCGGGCGACGCGGTCGAGCAGTTTTTGGTCGTCGAACATTTTTACGAGGCCGTTAACGGTAGCGTAACGAGGTTCGTCGGCGATCGAGACGGGTAGATTGATGAACGAGCGCATATATTGATCGATGCCCTCGAGCAGAGCGCCGCCGCCGGTGAGGATGACGCCGCGATCGTAAATGTCGGCGGCGACTTCGGGACCAAGTTCGGTGAGCGTGTCCTTGACGCGAGTCGCGAGACGGCGAACAATGCCCTCGACGATCGGGTAGATCTCGCCCGCGGTGATCTGGACTGCGCCGGGGCTGCGGGTTTGCACGTCGCGGCCGCGAACCTCCATCGATTTTGAAAGGTCGTCGGGCAAAAACGTCGACGCAAATTTTGTCTTCAGCAGCTCAATTGTTTCTTCGCCAACTTGAAGTCCGTTGTGACGACGAAGGTGCGTCGCGAGGGCTTCGTTGATGGAGCCAGAACCATAACGGTTCGATGTTGAATGAACGACGGTGCCTTTTGCGATGACCGCTATGTTTGTCGTGCCGGCACCGATATCAACGATGGCAGTCGCGCGTTTATCAGTCGGCAGAACGCCCGCTCCGAAAGCGGCAGCGAGACCCTCTTCCATCATAAAGACCTTGCCGATACCCGCGTCGTCGGCTGCGTTGAGCAATGCTCGCTGTTCGACGTGCGTGACATCTGACGTCATGCTCATCACAGCTTGAATAGCGATGTTCGATCCGCCGGTCTTCGCCTTTTTGACAAAGTGAGCGAGCATCTTTTTCGTCCTTTCAAAATCTGCAACGACACCGCCTATCAGCGGCGCGTGGACGCTTATGTCACGGCCTTCGCGGCCAGTCATATCAGCTGCTTCCTGACCGAACGCTACGATCTCTTCAGTCATCTCGTTGATCGCAACCAGTGACGGTTCATCGAGAACGATGCCGCGATCTTTGACGGCGATGATGGTGCTCGCCGTGCCGAGATCGATAGCCATCGAGTCGGTTACGAGTTTTTTAAGTGACGAGATCTTTAACATAAACATCCGGTAAATTCGTCTTTTCTGTGTTCGACTATTATAGACATAATCGGGGACGCCTTCCAAGACAGATCTTTACGCCCATTTTATTTCGTAAAGCTCGACCGGCTGCTTGCGGTTCTTTACC
>JANOGL010000466.1:0-2808 GCA_031405985.1 Acidobacteriota bacterium
AACCCAAGACCAAAACCTGACGCCTTTAGAGTTTTATACCTTTACACTCAGACTAATTCAAGTTTGCTAAAGAAATACGCGATCTCGATCGAAGCATTTTCGTCCGAGTCGGAGCCGTGAACCGCGTTCTCGCCGATCGACGTCGCAAAATCCTTGCGGATCGTGCCTTCAACGGCCTCAGCGGGATTGGTGGCTCCCATCAGCTCGCGCCAAGCCGGAACGGCATCCTTTTTTTCGAGTGCAAGCACGACGCATGGCCCCGACGACATAAAATCGCAAAGCTCGTCATAAAAGCCTTTGCCGGCGTGAACTGCATAAAATCCCTCAGCCTGTTTGCGCGTCTGATGGATCAATTTCATCCCGCGAATCTTAAAACCGCCGCCCAAAATACGCGAAATGATCTGTCCCTGTTTCCCGTTGCGAACCGCGTCGGGCTTTATGATTCCAAATGTCAAGTTGTTCATTTATTATTTCTTTTCTTCGAATGGTCGCTAAAATCTTCTCTAATCTGCTTTAAGCTAGGTGAATACTTAACCTTGTAGTTCTTGATCAGTAATCGTTCGGGAAGGCAATTAGCTCCTGAATAACCACATGGCTCATGCCATTTCGCGCCGAACAGAACAAAATCCATTGTCATCTTTCCGTCAAATGTTTTTACGATCAAGTATTCCAAATACTGAATAGTCAAAAAACCAGTGCCCGAAATCTCCAACGCATACAACCCAGTGGGGAGAGCAACTTCGAATTTTCCTTCGTCATTAGTGACTCCGGAGAATAATCGTTTGTCTTCCGAACGAGCCTCGACCTTGGCAGCCACAACGACGGCCCCATTCGGATCAAAAATGTGACCGGTTAATTTGACATCCTGGCCGTTAACTAAACAGGCAAGGAAAATCGTAAATGCAAAAACAACAAATAATTTCATTTCAAGTTACGCGACTCTTTAACTGCCTAAGAACTCATCCCAAGTGAATCCAAGCTGCTTAATCGCCGCTCGTAGAGTACCCAATTTCAAATCTTTACTTCCCAATCCGGCACCGGAGCTCCGCGACCTGTGGCTGGATTTATCCATTTACGATGTGAGCCGCCCTTGCCTTTAATTTCTATACAACCGAGACTTCTGAGCTTTTTCTCAACTTCACGATACCTCACGCCGTCTCCAGATGAACGATTGTATCGGCTAGGAATGGAGCGTCACCATTGATCGGATTCAGCACCGATGGCAACGGTTTTTTGAGGTGTTCGTAAATTTCGACGACAGCCTGAAGAGCGTCACTCACATTTGGTTCGATCTCGGCCCACGTATCGGCCTCGGTAATGAGTTCAGGCAGAACTGGACAAGTGATCGTCCAGCCGCCTTCGGGCTGTGGATCGAGGACTAGCGGCAGCTTATAGAATTTTTCGGTAATCATACGAGTTTGATTTTAGCACTTTGTGCCGAGTTGCTTTTACGCGGAAGCTGTTGAACCTAGAACTTCGACAATGGCCTGCCCGATATCTGCCGGTGACTGTACGACCCGGATGCCGGCTTTGGTTAATGCTTTCATTTTTTCGGCGGCGGTGCCTTTGCCGCCGGAGATTATGGCGCCGGCATGGCCCATGCGGCGTCCGGGCGGAGCGGTTTGACCGGCGATGAAGGCGACGATCGGCTTTGTCACGTTGTCCTTTGCGTATGCCGCGGCGTCTTCTTCGGCGGTGCCGCCGATCTCGCCGATCATTACGATAGCGTCGGTTTCGTCGTCTTCCTGAAACAATTTCAACGCGTCGGTGTGAGTGGTGCCGATTATCGGATCGCCGCCGATGCCGATTGCAGTCGATTGACCTAAACCTAATGCAGTCAATTGTCCGACAGCTTCATACGTCAGCGTGCCCGAACGCGAGACGACGCCGACGCGGCCTTCTTTGTGAATGTGGCCGGGCATGATGCCGATCTTGCACTTGCCGGGAGAAATAATGCCGGGGCAGTTCGGGCCGATCAAACGAGTGCTGATTTCGTCAGCGTTGGCACGCTCGTTAACACTCGCGTTTCTGCCCTGTAGAAATTCCTTTGTCTTGATCATATCCGCGACCGGAATGCCCTCGGTAATGCAAACGACCAACGGCAAACCCGCGTCGGCGGCTTCCATGATCGCGTCTGCGGCGAATGCCGGCGGCACATAAATTACGCTCGCGTTCGCATCGGTTTCGCGAACGGCATCGGCGACGGTATTAAAAACGGCAACGCCTTCGTGCGTGGTGCCGCCCTTGCCGGGCGTGACTCCGCCGACGACATTCGTGCCGTAATCGCGCATCTGCAGCATGTGAAACGTGCCTTCCTTGCCCGTGATTCCCTGCACGATCAGACGTGTATTCTTGTCAACTAAGACGCTCAAGTTATCTCTCCTGAATCAATTAAAATCGAAGTGAGAGTATAGCACGCGAGCAATTCAGGGCAGAAACGCGAGTGTAAACGAGCGTGCAGGCCGTCAAATGCGAATTTTTCTTGAACCTTTTTGCCTCACACTACGTTTGCATTTCAGGTTCGTTTTACCTCGACGATTGCTTACATAAAACCACCACGTAGTCGCAGGTGGTTCTGACTATGCGACAGATCTACTCATTTTACATAGACGCGTTCTGGATCGCTATAAAATCGATCCTCGAACACAAGTTGCGCGCCTTTTTGACGCTGATCGGAATTATCATCGGCGTCGCAGCGGTCGTCGTCGTCGGTGCTTCGATCAGCGGATTGAAAACCTACGTCGTAGAGACCGCGTCGAAGGTGCTCGGCTCGAACCACTTTATGATCAACCGTATGGCCTCGATGGG
>JANOGL010000476.1:0-18566 GCA_031405985.1 Acidobacteriota bacterium
CGCAAAGATGCTAAGACGCAAAGAAATCAATTTACCGTCTCGAAGTTTGCAGTTACCTTCTCCTCCTTTGCGTCTTTGTGACTTCCCGACTTTGCGTTAAATCTCTTCCGTCCGCAAACCGCGAGATGCTCAGCAAAATTCCAACGCCGATCAGCGTCACCATCACGGACGAACCGCCATACGAAATGAACGGCAGCGGTATACCCTTTGCGGGTAAGATCGACGTGACGACGCTGATGTTGAACAGCGCCTGCACGGTAATGCCCGTGATAATGCCGATGGCAAGCAGCATTCCGAATCTGTCCGGCGCTAGAACGGCGGCACGGCTGCCTCGCCAAAGCAAAAGCGCAAACGCGATGACGACCGCAAGTGTTCCGACCAAACCCAATTCCTCACCGACGACCGAAAATATAAAATCCGAGTATGGGTACGGCAGATAAAAGAGTTTCTGCTTGCCGTTTGCAAACCCTTCGCCAAGCACGCCGCCCGAACCGATAGCATAGAGCGATTGCACAACTTGATAACCTTCGTCCGAAGCATATTTATAAGGGTCGAGAAACGCCATGACACGTTCGACGCGCCAGGGTGCGAAGATGATCGCTCCCAAACCTATCAAGAACATCGCGGCGCTAACAAAGCCTATATGAACCAGCTTCGCTCCCGCCGCAAAATAGACGGCGGAGAATATCGCGCACAGCACGATCGTCGTTCCTAAGTCTTTTTCCATAAAAACAAGGCCACCGAGCAGACCGAGTCCGAGAAGGCACGGAATAACCGTCTCTTTTATATCGCCGACAACATCTTGTTTCTTAGTTAGCCAAAAAGCGAGAAAGATCGGCATGGCGAGTTTCGCTAATTCAGACGGCTGAAACGAAAACCCGGCGACGCGTATCCATCGTCGTGCGCCGTTGATAGGCGGAAAAAAGAAAACCGCAACCAACAGAATGACGGTGACGGCGATGATTGCGTAAACGACGGTCGGTTTTTGCAGTATGTGGTAGTCCATTCGGCTCACAAAGTACATCGCGATCAGCCCTGCAATTGTGAAACCGATCTGTTTAAAGAAGTAAACATATTGGCTGCCGCTGTCCGTTTCCTTTAGCGAAAACATCGCCGACGCGCTATAGACCATCATCGCGCCAAACAGCGCGAGCATCGCCGCGATGCCGAACATGATCCAGTCTATATTTCTTTCCCGTACCATTCTTAAAGCTCCACTCCTTAACGCGGAGGGGTTGCAGCCGCTTCGGCCGACGACGTGATTCGTTCCTGTAACTTCAACACAGCTTCCTTAAAAACATTGCCGCGTTCTTCAAAACTCTCAAACATATCAAAGCTCGCACACGCCGGAGCCAGAAGCACGGCATCGCCTTTTTGAGCCGCCGCAAAACCTATGCCGACGGCTTCCTCCAATGTGCTTGCCCGCGAAATGTCTGCCGTTCCCGCGAGCTGCGCCTCAATGTTGTCAGCGTCTTCGCCAATCAGGATAAGCGAGCGAACGTTACATGAGATCAGCGAAACGAGCGGAGCGTACGGTGCGTTTTTGCCACGGCCGCCGAGTATCAAAATCGTCTTCCCCCCGCCGCCGGACAGCGCTTCGAGCGCTTTTGAGGCCGCATCGACCGAAGTCGCTTTCGAGTCGTTGTAAAACTTTACGCCGTCGACCTCGGCGACGAACTCGATTCGGTGTTCGACGCCCTTAAACTTTGCTAGGTCAGCGCGCATTGATTCAGGCGACGCTCCGCACGCCAAGCCCGCCGCCAGCGCCGCCAGAACATTCTCGACGTTGTGCAAACCTCTTAAGAATATCTCGTCGCGTGTGGTCAAAACTTTCTCACTTCCGTTTGCCCGACAAACAAGTTCATTGCCGCGCAAAAACATTCCGCTTTCAAGCTCGCGTCGCACGCTGAACATTACGACATTCGCCCTCAATCCCGACGCCCAGCTCGCTGTGATTTCGTCATCCGCATTCAGGATCGCAACATCTTCCGCCGTCTGATTCATGAAGATGCGGTGTTTCGCCGCCGCGTAATCATTAAAAGAATTGTAACGATCGAGATGGTTCGGCGTGACGTTAAGACAGATCGCAACGCTCGGTTTGAAGTCAACGATCGTCTCCAGCTGAAAACTCGAAAGCTCGGCTACCGTCCAACCATCGTCCCTCGAAGTCTCTGTCAAACTCAGCAACGGCGTTCCTATATTGCCGCCGACCTGCGTCATTATGCCGGCATTCTTTAGGAGCTCGCCGATCAGGGCGGTCGTCGTCGTCTTGCCGTTCGAACCCGTGATGCCGACGATACGGCCTTTCATAAAACGATACGCGAGCTCGACTTCGCCGATAACCTCGCCGTCCTTTCGGTCGACATATCTCGCCGGGATCGTATTCGTCGGCACGCCCGGACTTATTACGACAAGGTCGATTTGATCGAGCAGCCACGAGGGAATGTCGCCCGACATCAAACCGACGCCGTGTTTTGTTTTCAAAGATCCTGCGGCCGCCGACCAATCCTCGACTGCCTTTTTGTCATGCAACGCAACCGTCGCACCTCCCGCCGCGAGAAAACGCGCAGACTCAACGCCGGATTTACCAGCGCCAAGGACTAATGCTTTTCTTCCTTCGACTTTCATTTACTTAGCCACGGAGAACACAGAGTTCAAGGAAACGTCACCACTCATTCAACCATCTCGCCGTTCTCTATCGTCTCTGTCACAAAAATTAATATCAAAGCTATTTTTCTTCGATCGTCTTTATTAAAACGCTAGAGAAAACTGAGACCACTGAGCAAAATACCATCCAATATTTCTCAGTGTTCTCGGTGATCTCTGTGGCAAACTTCTTATCTCAGCTTGAGCGTCGACAAGCCCAACAACGCAAACAAAATCGCAACGATCACAAAGCGAAAAACGATCTTTGGTTCTTTCCAACCCGACATCTCGAAGTGATGATGCAGCGGAGTCATCTTAAAGATGCGCTTACCCGGCTGGCCGCCGCGTTTTGTAAGTTTGAAGATGGAAACCTGCAGCATCACGGACAAAGCTTCGAGAATAAAAACCCCGCCGATAAACGGCAAGAGGAATTCCTGCTTTGTCAGAATAGCTACGGTTCCGAGCGCACCGCCTATCGCCAGACTTCCGACGTCGCCCATAAAAACCTCGGCCGGCGGCGAGTTGTACCAGAGGAACCCGAGACTCGCCCCGACCATCGCGCCGCAAAAAACAGTTAATTCCGCCGACGCAGGATTGTGCGTGATATCCAGACGTTCCGCCCACCTCGCATCGCTTGCGATGTAAGTCAGTCCTGTGAGAGCGCTCATCGCAATAAAAGTAACGCTAATCGCCAACCCGTCGAGGCCGTCCGTCAGATTAACGGCATTCGACGAGCCAAGCAGAATAAAAATAATAAAGAAAAGATAAATAACCGGACCGACGTAACTAATGCCGTCGATCGCTGCCGTCGCCTTTAAGAAAGGAACGCTGACGTTCCACGGATAATTTCCCCACGCCCAAAGCACACCCCAGACGAGCAATGCCGTCAAAAGTTGTCCCGCGAGCTTTTGCTTGCCCGTCAGGCCAAGACTGCGCTTCTTAACGATTTTTATCCAGTCATCCGCAAACCCGACCGCCGCAAAAAGTGTCGTCGCACCAAGCGCGATCCACAAATAAAGATTGTCGGGCCGTGCCCATAGGATGGTCGATAAAAACACGGAACCGATTATCAAAACGCCGCCCATCGTCGGGGTGCCGCGCTTTTCGTGGTGCGACGCCGGCCCTTCTTCGCGTATCTCTTGACCAAACTTAAGATCGGCCAATTTCTTTATGACTTTGCCGCCCAGGAGCAGCGAGATGATAAGCGAGGTGATCGCCGCCAGCGCCGTGCGAAATGTGACGTACTGAATAACGTTGAGCCCTTTAAAAAAATACGACTCACTGTTTCGTCCGTACTGCTGGAAAAGAAATTGGTATAGAAAATAGTAGAGCATGTGTCGATTTTAGATTTTCGATTTTTGATTTTAGATTTGCAGTATTCTCTGCGTCTCAATATCACACTGTCACCGCGTCTCTCTCCTCCTCCAATCTATATTTCTCCAGCAGTTTTTCGATCACGTTCTCTGTCCGCACGCCGCGCGACCCTTTTACAAGAATCACGTCGCCTTTTCGAACAAGTCCAGCGAGCAGCTCACCGGCGGCGTTCGAATCTTCGGCGAACTGCGCGTTTGAGAGACCAGCTTTTGTCGCTCCGGCAACCATGTATTTCGCGAGGCCGCGAACGCCGATCAGCATTGTAATTCCGCTCTCCGCAATTTGTTCGCCGGTCTCTAGATGAATATCGGCAGCGTCTTCACCAAGCTCTAACATCTCGCCCGCCACAACGATCTTTCTTTTTGCACCCGCTCCGCCATCGACGAGAGTTCTGACCATCGACAACAGGGCAGCAGGATTCGAGTTATACGAATCGTTGATCACGCAAAAGCCATCTTTGAAATGCAGAACTTCGCCACGCTGCGGCGGCGGAGCAACGGACGCCAGGCTCTTTGCGATGTCACCGACACTCATGCCGAACTGTAGGCCGACCGCAGCGGCAGCCAATGCGTTTAGAATATTGTGCTTTCCGTTTAGCGGAAATGTTACTAACGCGCGGTTGTCGCCCGCGACAAGCTCGAATTTCGTCTCGCCAAATCGCGCGAACGAAATATTTTCCGCTCGAACGTCCGCGGTCGCTGCGTTTTTGATACCGTACGTCACAACCTTTCCTTTGCTCAAACTGCTCATCGCCGCGACGCGAGCGTCGTCAGCGTTAAGAATAGCAATGCCGCCGTCCTTCATTCCTTCGACAAGCTCGGCCTTTGCTTTTGCGACATTCTCGATCGAGCCGAGATGTTCGACATGAACCGGCAGAACATTTAATTCGACTGCGACATCCGGCGGCGTGATTCGGCAGAGACGTGCGATCTCATTGAGCGGCGTTGACATTCCCATCTCAAGCACGGCAATGTCGTAACTCTTATCTCTCGCAAGATTGAGCACCGTAAGCGGGTGACCGAGGCCGTTATTGTAATTCTTTATGTTACGCAAAATTTTACGGCCGCTCGATTCGAGCACATGCGCCGTCAATTCTTTTACCGTTGTCTTGCCAGCGCTCCCAGTGATCGCGACGACCGGCTTGTTCCATTCCAGATAAACTCCATGAGCAAGCCGCTGAAACGCCGCAATGCTATCATCCACGAAGATAATTTTGTCGCGGTATTGCTCCAGCTCTGATTTGTGTTCCTCAAACCGATCAGGCCTAACCACAGAGCAAACCGCTCCTTTCTCGAACGCCGACGGTACATATTTTGTCGAATCGTCAAAGTCGCCGTTAAATCCATTGTCGCAATATTCCGGCTGGGAAAGCGCGAAGAACAGTCCGCCACGTTTCACTTCACGCGAATCAATCGCAAAGGACCCTACTTCGCATCTAAGCAAAGCAGGATCCAGTTGCGCTGCGTGAGCGTTCATATAAGAAATGGCGGTATCAAGTTTCAAGTTTCGTCCGATTTAAATATCTTTCTCTTCTAAAAAATGCAGCGGTTAATTTGCTCTTATCTACAAACTTCTTTTCAACAGTTTTCTTCAAGTCCTTTGGCTTCTCTTTTGTCGGTGACACTGGGGCTGATGATTTTGATCTTGCCTCAGCTTTCGGTCTCGCAGTCGGCTCTTTCTTAGCGGTTTTGTTTTCTTTGATCGGAGCCTCGGAGGTGTCCTGCCCCACTAAGTTTTCAGCTTTAAGGTTCGAGTCGGTCGGAACCTTCATCTCGGCCAAGACTTGCTGCGCAATATCTCTGAAAATAGGCGCCGCAACCGCACCGCCGTCTCGACCGCCGCCGCGAGGTTCATCGATGACAACGGCGACGACAATCTCAGGATTCTCGGCCGGTGCCATGCCGATAAATGAAGAAACATATTTCTCCGAGTTGATCGTCTTTGTCTTCGCGTCAAACTTCCACGCTGTTCCGGTTTTTCCCGCCGAGGTGTAAGCATCTAATTGCGCTAGTTTGCCCGTACCTGTCAGTACAACCTGCCGCAGCATTGTTCTCAGATCGCGCGCAGTCTCAGCCGCAAGTACTCGTGTCGGCTGTATTTGCGTCACGCTTTTTGGTTGCTCATTCGAGTGCCTGATCTCTTTAATAATGTGCGGCTGGGATCTAATTCCGTCATTGGCAATCGTCGCAAAAGCGGTTGTCATTTGCAACGCGGTCACGCCAATTTCGTAACCGATCGACATCGAAGCCAGTGAGTCGCCGGCCCATTTTTCTAAAGGACGAACGATTCCCTGAGTCTCGGCCGGTAATTCGATTCCAGTCTTCGCACCAAATCCCATTTTCTTTATCATCGCGACAAAGTCCTCACGCCCGACGCTCATACCCGTGCGAATTGCACACACATTGCTCGAACGCGCCAGCGCCTCTGAATAAGTTACTCGACCGATGCCGTGCGAATCCGTAAAAGTTCGATCTGCAATTTTTATCGTTCCGTTGCCGGAGTCGATCATGTCGTCGGGGCGAAACATATGCCGCTCAAGCCCAGCGCCATAACTCACAATCTTAAAAACAGAACCCGGCGAGTAAACGGATTGAATTGCTTTGTTGCCGATGTTCCCGGCGGCAGATTCCGTGATCGTATTCGGATCGAACGACGGGTAATTTGCGAGCGCCAGGATCTCACCCGTTTTCGGATTCATGACGATTGCCATTCCGGATTTTGCATCGGCTGCTTGAACGCCGCGTTCGAGGGCCTGTTCCGCCATGTATTGAAAAGCCGTGTCGATGGTGAGCACAATATCGCTCGGAGCGTCACGCTCGACCGTAACTTCGTCAAAAACCCGCCCCAAGCGGTCGCGTTCCTGGACCTTCTTTATAACAGCCCCATGAAGAACATCGTCGTGCGACTGTTCGACTCCGGCACGTCCGTCGTCATTCGCGTTCGCAAATCCAACAACCTGCGCGGCCAATGTCTGATTCGGATAACTTCGCCGCTGATCATCGCGCCAATGCAGACCCGGAAAATTTGGCGCGTCTGCCTTTTTAATGTTGGGCTGGTCAAGAGCTTTGTTGATGCGCTGCGCAACGTCTTCGTCGAGTTTTTTCGCGAGCGGAACGAAGCGTTTATTCGCCTCTTTGCCTTGCTTTAACTGAGTGGCAAGCTGTTTTGGATCAACATTTAGCACTTTTGCAACAGTTTTCGCCGTTGCATTCGTATCTGTAATTTCAGCCGTGTCGGCGTAAAGGGTTTTCACGCGAACGCTCATCGCCAACGTCCGTTCGTTGCGGTCAAAAATCGAGCCGCGAAGTGCGCGTGTCTGCTTAATATCTTGTCTGACATCGAGCGCACGCTCGCGCAGCCATTCGTGCTGCGTAACCTGCAGATGAACAAGCCGTACGCTTATCCCGCCGATCCACAGAGTAAAAACGGCCACGACGAGCATGAACCGCGTAAAGGCAACTTGTCTCCAGTTTTTCTTTTTTGCTCTCTTTACCATCTATATTTTTACTCGGCGGCCTGCGTTCTCTTTTCAACAGGAATCTTCTTTCCCGGTGCGGTTGTCTTTGTGTTCTTTTGAAGAGAAGCAGTCTCTGCTCGTGCAGCCGGGGCAACGGCAACCGTTTTTGTAATAAGCGGATTAGAAGGAGCGCTCGTCGTCGGCACAGCTCCTTCCTTTGTAGCCGAAGTTACCTGAGCAACAACCGGCGCCGAGGTTTCTTCAGCAAAGAAACCAACTCGCTTGGCGGCTTTTTTGATCTCGGCAGGCGACATCGAGGTTTCACGGGCGAGAAGAAGCCGGCGTTTTTCCGATTCGAGTTCGTCAACTTGCTTGCGTAGCTGCGAATTCTTCATTCCGAAGTCCATCGAAGAGAAGTGCTGCCGTCCGGCGAAGAAAAGACCGCCGACGAAAAGCAACATACACAACGCGATCAGCGAATATGTTCGCACTCGCGCCGCTGCGTCGGCAATTTTTTTGGCATTTCTCGTTTTCATAGATTTTGGCACTCCGGGAATTAATTTAACTTTCTGCACGCTCGAAGTTTTGCGCTTCGCGAACGCGGGTTATCTTGCTTTTCGTCTTCGCTCGGCAAAATAGGCTTTTTCGTCAATATCTCGACCGTCTTTTTCGCACCGCAAACACATGTCGGCAATCGAGGCGGGCAATCGCAGCGTCCGGCAAGACGTTGGAAAGCGTGTTTCACGATGCGATCTTCCAACGAGTGAAACGTGATCACCGCAAGCGTTCCCGTCGTTTTCAAAAGTTCGGCGGCGTCAAAAACAAACCGCTCTAAGATCTCTAGTTCGCCGTTCACTGCGATGCGAAGTGCCTGAAAGGTTCGCGTCGCGGGATGTGTCTTATCTTTTGCGCTTGTTCGCACCGCCCTTCGCACCAGTTCGGCAAGCTCGAGTGTCGTCGTTATCGGTTCGTCATTTTCACGTCTTTCGACTATCCACTTCGCGATCCGCCGCGAGTGCCTCTCTTCGCCGTACCGGTAAATAATATCGGCGAGTTCTTTCTCGTCTGTTTCAGCGAGAAGTTCCGCGACCGTTTGTCCGTCGTCGAGCGACATTCGCATGTCGAGTGGGGCGTCGAAGCGAAAACTGAATCCGCGCGTCTCGCTGTCCAGTTGCATCGATGAAACCCCGAGATCGGCAACGATTCCGCTGATCTGTCCGGCTTCACCCGCGACAATTTCGCCTATATCGGAAAAGTTCGACTGAACAAATCGAACTCTGTCGCCGAATTTCGCCAATCTTTCCCGAGCTGATCGCAGCGCGTCCGTGTCGCGATCGATGCCGATGACCTTTGAAGACGGCGAGGAATTAAGGATCGCTTCCGTGTGGCCGCCGAGGCCTAGGGTGCAATCGACAAAGACGCCACCGCCCGTCGCAAGCAGAATTTGCAAGACTTCGTCGAGCAGGACCGGCTTATGAGCTTTTTCGGCTTCTATCTCCGGCATATTCAAAGAACAAAATAGACCGTCGCGGGTAAACCTGTGTCAGATTTTAGAGCACAATTCACCCGTTGCGCCTTAACTGAGTTAGCGCTTAAACTATTAAACAACTTATTTAGGAATTGCCTGCTGTAACGACCAACAAATATCGTCACACTCAATACAATAGGCATTCTACGCCTGATTTTTGTTTCTTGTCAACAACAAACTGAAATATTTTGCTTAAGCATACGCTTATAATCTTCGAGAGCGCGTGATTGCTCGATCCTCGCGCCTTTCTGTGAAAAAAACAGCGCTTTGCTCAACGCCTACAAACTGCGCACAAAAATTCTACGACCACAAAATCTAGCGTCTTTCGCGTCGTTCCCCTTGCTTACACGACCGCTACTCCTTAGGATAGAACGGTCACTTTAGCCGTATGTCTCAGCTATTCCTCCAGCTTCTTATTTTCGGCGTTTTGGCCGCTGCCGCGAACATTCTCGGCGGCCTGATCCTCTTTCCGTCGAAGGCGCACGTTAGATATCAACGTTTTTTGAAGTATCTGCTCGCTCTCGGTGCCGGATTTATGTTGGCGGTGACTTTTTTTGAAATGTTGCCGAAGTCCATCGTCCTGTGGCAGGAAAAAAGTGCTGCCGAAAACGGTGGCGGTCACGCCGAAACGCTTTATATGCCGATGTTGTTGCTGCTCGGCGGCTATTTGTTGACGCAATTTTTTGAGCACACGATCGCACCGCACTTTCATCTCGGCGAGGAAATGCACTGCGACGAACACAATCACGAAATGATCACGACGACCTCGGCCTACACGGCAGTCGGCGGTCTTTTCGTTCACACTTTCTTTGACGGAGTTTCGATCGCGGCGGCGGCACAGATAGATATGAAGTTTGGGCTGCTGGTTTTCTTAGCCGTCTTTTTACACAAGTTTCCCGAGGGTTTTACCATCGGTTCGCTTGTTATGGCGTCCGGAAAAGGTTTTCGCGAAGTTATGATCGCCACAACGATGATCGGCGGCGCAACATTGCTCGGTGTTTTCGGTTTTTACTTTATCGGTAGCAATCTCGGCTTCACCGTAGCCTATGCCCTGCCTATCGCAGCCGGCGTCGCGCTTTATGTAGCGGCCAGCGATCTCATTCCCGAAATAAATCATCACGGCGGCAAGAATCCACTCGTCTCGCTGTCGGTTTTCGCCGGCGTCGCTCTATTTTTCGGTACCTCGCAGATCCTGCACAATCTGTTAGGAAATTAGAAAAGCGAGTGTAACCATTAGAGAAAGTTCACGACCTTATTGTCGCCAACGGCGACGAACATTAAAGCCTAGGGAAAACGAGCAAAGCATCCCTAGGTCAATGTCCTGAACACATTCGCGGTCTCTGCGGTTGCCGAGGCAACACTGGCACGTTTTATGTGCCAGAACGAGCCTAACCTCGACCAATTTGTTGCTCACCTTCAGCGAGCAATTCTGATTCGATCTATTTCCTAGGGTTACGCTCATTTTATTCGCTCACCCTAGGCTGTAACATTTGTCATCTTCGGCGACGCGAGATTTTGAAAACTTTACTTCTTGGTGATATGTTTTTTTTTATGATAAAGGGCAAGTATCCCGACTTGCAGCGACTGTATTTAGGTCGTTTGTTAATTTGTGAGGCTTTGCTTGAAAACAAGCAAAGTCTTTTTTAGTGTGATGCGCATTTATTTTGATACTAGTGTATTTAATGGGATAGTTGATTCTCCCGAGGCAAGTTTGTTAGTAGAAAAGTTGCGTAGTAAATATTCCGTACTGCTGAGTAGCCTGAATTTAGGTGAAATGCTCCAAACCACGAATCCCACTAGAAGGTTGAAACTATTTATAGTTGCTTCGCGAGTGGCCGATGGGGCATTAACCGCAAGTAATAGTCTCTTATTAACACCTATGCAGATTATTCGTAATTGTTTAATTGAATACACTTCAAATCACAAAGAGAACGACCTGTTTTTTGTTCATGACGAAATTGAAAAACATCCTGCGAGGCGCCTTCTCATGAATCCGAGTGAAGTTTTGGATGAAGTGTTTGTTAATGAAACTCGTAATGAATTATCAAAAGTTGAACCAGTTCATCATAGGCGTCTAGTTGAAGGGAGGGAAGATTTTCAGATAAGGATGCAGGATTTTCAAACTGGAGATAAGCAAGTAATCAGCCGTGGGCGTGTCAGTGTGTTGAGACATTTTCTAAACGACACGAGTCTATTAAGTTCACTAATAAATTCCCTTATGGATAGATTTGAAGAAATTGAAAAGAAAATTAATGGACATGAGTTGTTAATTCTCAAACGATACGACTTCATAAGGTATTTTGCTGCCGTTCATTTAATTGAGATATATGATCGGCAAATTAAGCAAGACAAATTTGGCAAACGACATAATCCCGGTTGGGCTGACAACAATCAAATACCCTATTTGGCAGCAACTGATATTTTTGTAACTAGAGATAAGAATCAGCTTGATAGGGTAAGACTTGTTTCTAGATTTGGACAACGTCGGGTTTGCGTCTGGTCTTATGACCGTATGATAAAAGAGGTACTCTTATCTTAACGGTATAAAAGAATTTCCCGAAGGGCAGATAGCCACGTCGTTTACGGCGTGGGTATTGTTAGAAATAGTTTAAAGGGCGTTTTAACGTCCTTTTTTATTGGCTTAAGCCGCAGGAATTCATAAAGCGCGTTGAAACGGGCTGGGTTTAGTTTGCTGAACTGTTCCACGCGCTAAAGCACGTGGCTATTTGCCGCTTTGCGGAAGAGAAAGTCTGCGGAGCAGACGGCACAGATGTAGCCCCATGTGGAGTCCCGACTGGTCGGGACGGAACGTGGGGTAACGATGGCAAACATGTTCTGAGTGTGTGAAACACACGGCATAATTCATAGTGAATCGTGAATCGTAAATAGTGAACAGAAGGGCGGCGGGTTATGCCGCATGGTTCTGGCATAAACAACATGCGAGTGTTGCGAGAACGTCGCAACCGCGCAAGCTCGGTGATGTGGCTGCATTTCTACACGTTCCTGCTTCGCCTCCACGTGTAGCTACAAATATTTTGCCTGCTTTGCAGGCTTAGAACTTCACAGTCGGGCTACGGACACGAATCTATTTCCTGCCTTTCTTTGCGAGAGCTTTTTCGAGATTTTCTTTTGCTCTGAATTTCACGATCCGGGTTATCAGATCGTTCGGAACAGGTTTATCCAGCGGAAACTGGACGGTGCCTTTGACGCCTTTGTATTTGGCGAGTTCGTCGCGAAACTCATCTTTGCCGCGAGGTGCGGGATAGACGCTTACGTGATTTGTGAAGGCGGCGAAGTAGATCAGAGCCTTGCCGTCGAGTTTGTAGGCGGGAATCGCGTAGCTGATAGTTTCCTCAGCCCTAGGCGCTGCCTTGCGGATGGTCGCGCGGATCAGTTTCAACACTTTTTGAGTTTCTTTCGGAAAGCGGGCGATATATTCGTCGATACTGGTCGGTTTCGGTCGCGGCATATTAAATTAGCTTTTCGCTTTGCGCAAAGTTTGCAATTCTTTTGTGTTATAAACTCGTTTGAAACTCTTCTTCTTAAGGCCTCTATACAATTGCTTGTCACCAGTCCAGAGAAATCCTTTAAGATGCATTGTCAAAGCAATAAAATCGACATCGT
The DNA here is from genome assembly GCA_031405985.1 of Acidobacteriota bacterium. GTDB lineage: Bacteria > Acidobacteriota > Blastocatellia > Pyrinomonadales > Pyrinomonadaceae > OLB17. Next base: position 12,630 of record JANOGL010000476.1, read on the forward strand.
CAGCATCAATATTCTCCACTATTTTTTCAGCTGCGAGCCATGTTTTTTCGGGAATGAGAGCTTCATCAATAAACCCGATCTTTGAATAAACATAAAACCGCGATTCCTCAAGTTCGTCTTCAGAGAGTTTAGAAATGCGTTTGAGTTTCTCCCAGTGCTTTTCAATTTCGTGCCGCATGTAACTACAGCTATAAAACTCAAAAACACCGTCGGAGTTAAATAGCACGTCGCCAATATTTCCGTCGGTGTTTAAAAGGACACTGAAAATGATGTTTGTATCAACGATTATTTTCACTTAACAAACCGGCTGCGATTCTTTTTCCACCAACCTTTCTTTACGGATTTTGCCAGCTTGTCCACATCTGACTGCTTTGCTTTGGATTTCGCCGTCGCTTCTTTGTAACTCAAATAATCAACAAGCCTCTGCACACCCTCAGTATCAACACTCGAAGGCAACCGAATTATCACTTCATTTTTTGTTCTCTCGATAAGCATACATCTGCATTTTACAGTCAAATCATTCAATTGTCTTGTAGTATTTCCTTTTGTAGAGAATTTCAGTTTGAATTATTCAATCTATCTAACCCGTTGAATAAAAAAAGAAAAGCCACTAAACTCGGATGTATTCGGAGAGTTTATTAATGCCACCTGTTTTTCGCTTGACCGTCGCCACCCTGCTCTTGTCGTCACTATTAATCGGTTTGAGCTGCGGCGAGAGGCCGGCGACAAATGCGCCGGTCGAGGTGAAAACGCCGGATGTAACGAGCGGCGTTCGCGGCGGTGAGATAACTTATCGCTTGGCAGGTGCGCCGACAACGTTCAACTATCTGCTCGCCGAAGACGAGCCGACGATCATCATCACTCTCTATCTATTGACTAGCAGGTTGGTCGAGTTCGATCACAAGACGCAGCGGTTTGTCGCAGGGTTGGCGGAGAGTTGGGCGACCGAAGGCGACGGCAAGACGGTCAATGTAAAACTTCGAGAAGGTTTGAAGTTCTCTGACGGACAGGCTCTCAACGCCGACGATGTGATATTTACGTTGGGTGCGATCTATGACGAACGCAGTCAGGCGTCCGGTTTGCGCGACGCGATGCTGGTGGATGACGAACCGATCACGGCAAAGAAAATTGATGACAGAAATCTGCAGCTTATCTTTCCAAAAGCCGTCTCGAGCGTTGAGAATTATCTGATAAACCTCGGCGTGATGCCCGAACACGTATTAAAAGCTGACTTTGAGGCGGGCAAACTTGCTGGCAGTTGGAAGATCACCGCGCCGCCGGAAGCAATCGTTTCGAGCGGGCCTTTTGTTGTCGCAAAAACTGCTGCAGGACGGCGCGTCGAGTTTGCACGTAATCCGCACTATTACAAAACGGATAACAAAGGCACGCGACTTCCCTATCTCGACAAGTTGAATATCGAGGTGATCGAAGACGCGAACAAGGCGTTTGTCGATCTGAGTCGCGGCGCCGTCGATCTGGCGGATAAGATTCGGCCTACGGATTTTGCCGAGCTGACCAACAATGGCGGCGCGATTGTCGCAAAAGACGCCGGGCCGGGATTAGGCGTCGATCATATCTGGTTTAATCTGAACACGGCCGACACAAAGGATAAGCCGCTAGCGAATCAAGTTAAGAGAGCTTGGTTTGCCGATAGGCGATTCAGACGGGCCATCGCGGCGGCCGTCGATCGCGATTCGATATCGACAAACACGCTGCAAGGCCTCGCAACACCGCTGCATGGTTTCGTCTCACCGGCAAACAAAATGTGGGCGAAAAAAGATCTTGCGAAGATAAATTACGATCGCGCGGCGGCTGAAAAATTACTGAGAGAGGCAGGTTTTCAAAAACGCGGGAACCCTGAGAGTCCGATCCTTTATGACGAGCAAAATAACGCTGTGGAATTTTCTCTTGCGGTCCAAATAGAGAGCGACCCGCGAAAATTAGCAGCCGCGGTCATTCAACAAGATCTCGCAAAACTCGGCATAAAAATGTCTGTCGTTCCGATCGAAACCGGCGCGCTGATGGACAAATGGTCGAAAACCTATGATTACGACGCGATACTGCTTGGAATCGCTCAGGGCGACACTGAGCCTTCGTCGTATCAGAATTTTTTGCTCTCGAGCGGCGCTCTGCACCAATGGCAGCCCGATCAGAAAACTCCGGCAACCGAATGGGAAGCGAAGATCGATAAATTGTTTGATGAAATGACTACCACGCGTGATATAAAAACTCGCTACGAACTATTCGCAAATATTCAGGACATTGTGCGCGACGAACTGCCGGTGATTCCGATCGTCGCACGCCACGTTCCATCGGCCGCAAATTCTAAAATTGGAAATTGGTCTCCAAGCAGCATTCTTCCATATTCGATTTGGAACGTCGAGCAACTCTACATCAAGCCTTAAAAAAGTGAAAGACGCCCAGCAGGCTGAAAAGACCGCAAAGAAAGTCGCGACAACATTAGAGTCATCTGACGTTGCCGTTCACGACGCGCAGCTCATAAAACGTTGCCGCAAGGGCGATCAGGGTGCCTGGGACGAACTCGTCGAGCGCTATCAGCGACTGATCTACACTATTCCGCGACGCGCCGGTTTGACTGACGAACAGGCCGCGGACGTTTTTCAGGACGTGTTTCTAACGCTGTTTCAAAAGATCGACGAGATCGAGCAGCCGGAGCGGATTCGTTCGTGGATAGTTACTACGGCGAAATTTAAGACCTGGGGCATTATTCGCGGCTCGAAGGGGTTTCATTCGCCTGAAACCGAAGAAGAAATGGAATTCGAGATGGCGTCGCTAGCGGACAAGTCGCCGCTGGTGGATGACTTGCTGATCGAGCTTGAAGAGCAGCATCTGATCCGCGCCGCTCTGACAAAACTTGAGGAAAGATGCAAGCGAATAATTTCGATGATTTATCTTAGCGAACCTGCGGCGAGTTACGCAGAGGTCGGCAAAGCGATCGGTGTCGGTGAAACGAGCATCAGCCCGCTGCGTTCGCGGTGTTTGAAAAAGCTCGGAAAAATTTTGTCGGGGTAGCGTCTTTTTTAGTGAGAAACGGGCACTGTTCAATTGAAAGCGGCAGTTTCGAAGCCGCACAAAAGTCATGAAACTCAGAGAAGAATCAAAACTTGACCTCATAGTGCAGCGAATGCGAACCGACATTTCGGTCGACGCACCGCCCTACACTGTCAAATACGCGAAAAATCTGTTTCGCACACGAGTAACCGAGCCAAAACAAACGCTTGTTCGCCGTGTGCTTGGCGTTTTGCGCGTCGATCTTGCACCTGGAACTGCGGCCTTTGGCGAGCGTTCGGCCACGGCGGGCAAAGCGCGGCAGATGCTCTACGAATCGGGCGACATCGCAATCGATCTAAGAGTAAAACCGGACGGCAAGGAGTTTGAAATTCGCGGCCAGATACTTGGGCTTGGCTTTGAGCAAAGTGACGTTGAGATCAAAAGCGATAAAGCGACCGGCAAGACGATGACGGACAAGATGAGCGAATTTAAACTCGTCGGGCTGCCCGCCGGTGAATACAGTCTCTTAATCCGCAATAGTGACACTGAAATTGTCATAGAAAAAATAACCATCAGTTAACATCTCGAAACAATCCGCACACCAAAGACGACGGCCCTACAACCTTCGTCTTTTCTTCGTTGTATAATCGACACGTCGATGAAAAGAGCTGAACTCGCAAAGCGTTTGATCTCCCTTGCCGATACGCGCACGCGGCGGAATTTGATCGTGCAAAATTTGCGCATCGCCGACGAGAAACTTGCCGACGAGATTCGCGAACTATGTTACGCAAACTGGACAAGCGCGCCGGCCGAAGCACGGCGAGCCGCGGCAGCGTTGAACGTGCTTGCGCAAATAAATGACCGGCCGGTGATTCGTGCCGCCGCATTTTGGGTCGACGGAATAGCTAAAATCACAAATGCCAAGTTCGAACAGGCGGTTCTTTCTCTCAACAGAGCTGTTGAAACCCTTGCAAACATCGGTAAAAAAAAGGACGCCGCCCAGGCCCAAGTTGCCCAATTGCTCGCTCTCGCGATGCTCGGGCGTTATGACGAAGCGATTCGGACAGGCCACGCAGCGTTGAAAATTCTCGCGGGCGTCGGCGATCATCTTGCCGCCGGAAAGATCGAGATGAATCTGAGCAACATCGTCTCGCGCCGCTCGCAGCATAGCGAAGCTGTCCGATATTGTGCGTCTGCGCGTAGAAGGTTTATCAAAGCGCGTGAAAAAAGTTGGCAGGCGATGGCCGAGAACGGTCTCGCCAACAGCTACATGGAGCTGAACCAATTTGTTAAAGCCGAACGTTATTACAAAACTGCACTCGAAACCGCCCGCACACAAAAAATGCCAGTCACCGAGGCTGAGATCGAGGCAAGTCTCGGCAACCTTGCTCTGATGCGCGGTCTGTATCCGTTGGCGCTTCGTTCGCTTGAAATTTCGCGACAGCAATACGCCGAACTTGAAATGCCGCATCAGTCGGCGATCGCTGAACTTGAGATCGCTGATATTTACGCCGAACTAAATCTCACCGCCGAGGCAACTGAGATCTACACAAATGTCGCCGAAGCTTTCTCAAAGTTAAAGCTCCGGGCAGAAGAGGCCCGAGCGCGGCTCAACCTGGGCCGACTGCTCGTCCGAACTCGTGATCTTATGGGCGCAAAACGCTCGCTCACGAAAGCTCACAATCTTTTTGAGCGGGAAAAAAATCTTTCGGCCGCCGGCGTTTCGTTACTGTCGCTGGCCGAGGCAGAACTCGCCCTCGCCGATCACACCGCAGCCCGACAGTTGCTAAATTCTGTTTCAGGGCGGATAGCTGTCGATGAAAATCCGCGTAGTGCTGTTCGTCTCGAACTGCTGAACGGAATCGAGAAACTCGCTTCCGGCAACGTCGCAAAATCTAAAGAACATCTCATTCATGCAATCAGGCTGGCGAAAAAAAATAATCACCCCGAAGCAATTCGCTTAGGTGAGACGTGGCTTGGGCGGGCGTTTCTCAAAAGCGGCGATCTTTCTGAAGCCGCCCGACATTTTCGCAAAGCCATCGAGATCGTTGAGCTACAACGCGGTCAACTCGGCGGCGACGAGTTCCACATGTCGTACTCGGCAACGCGGCTCGACGCACACGGCGATCTCGGCAAGATGTTTCTTTCGCAAAATAGAGTGAATAAGGCTTTTGAAGTTTTCGAAATGGGGCGTTCCAGATCTTTGCTCGTCGGTAAAGCAGATAGGGACAATCGTGATCGTCGGACAAATAAACTGATCGCGCAAGCCGTTGACAGGCGTGCCGAGTTGAATCTTTTTTACCGCCGGGCGGACGTTTCTCCGCCTTCCGAACTGCAGAGGATCAGAGAACAAATCACCAAATCCGAAAAGTCGCTTGCGAATCTTGATCGTCAGATAAATAGCCTTGCTTCAACTAAACGCGGGAAAAGACTCGGTCGCGACGATTTTACTTTGACGGCGTTGCAGTCTGATCTGGGAGCGTCGACTTCGTTAGTTGAGTACGTTGTACTCGACGGCAAGATCAGCGCGTTTGTTGTCACTGCGGCCGGCATCGATTATCTACCGTCGCTTGCAACCGAAAGCGAAGTTGGCGAACTGTTAGAGCATCTGCATTTTCAGCTCGACACGGTTCGCTATGGCTCGGCGCATTTGCATAGATTTGCGCCTCAGTTAAAAGCGAAGACCGACTACATCCTCGCCGAGCTTCACGAAAAAGTTTTCGCGCCCTTGGAAAAACATGTTCGCGGAGATCGCTTGCTTGTTGTCCCCGCCGGGCCGGTGAACTATGTTCCCTTTAGCGCGCTTTTTAATGGCGAAAAATACCTTGTCGAGAGATTCGAGATCCGCCACGCGCCGAGCGCAGCGATCTGGCAGCAGCTTGCAAAACAACGGCGGCGTAAAATACAAACTTCCCTGCTTGTCGG
>JANOGL010000007.1:0-16324 GCA_031405985.1 Acidobacteriota bacterium
CGAATTTGGGTGATGATTTTAACAAATGGATTGCAGGCATTGGCAAGTGGCTAGAAAAGGTTTTAGATCCGCGGGAAATTCTCACCACCGAGACAAGAATTCTCTATATCCTGTGGGATCGATTTGCCTTGAACATGTCTGATAACCTTCGTCGCGCCTTGGCATTAGGGGCAATTCCCGCTGACGGTTACGTACTGGCGTTCGTAGGCAGGCTTTCAAAGTGCATTGTAATTCACTACAAGTTCAACGGACTGATTCCGAAGTTGGAGGCTAAGGTAGTCATTGACACGCCACAGTCTGTTTTTGATATTTGGAATGCTATTGATTTTGTCGACCAAGACTCTAAGAACTATCTTAAGCGCGTCTTGACATCTGGACACAAACTAATCAGCCACCGAGGAGTTTTAGTTCACGTTGACCGGCGAAACGAACCGCAAGTATTCGGACCAAGCATCGATACGCTTGTAATGGCGGAAGAGCTGGCACGTATCATTTATGAAGGATTCCCGACATCTGAACAATCAAATACGCCGGTGTATGAGAATGCGCTCGAGATAGGGGTAGGTAGCGGATTGTTGGCGGCAGGACTTGCAAAGAACCTTCCAACGTTGAAGACAATTACATGCATTGACGTGGAGGGTTCAGCGATAAACTGCACCAAAAAGAACATTGAGATAGCCAAACTCACACCTGGTATTAACCAAGCCAAAGTTGATTATTTCATTGGAAGCTTTGACGCTACTAGATTCAAGGAAAACAAGCAGGACTTGATTGTGTGCAATCCTCCGTACATTCCGAATCTGCCTTCCAATTCCGGAAACGCTATTGAAGGAGTTCACCTGACCGCCGTTAGTGGCTTGGAGTTGATCGAATACGTGATCAATGAACTTTCAAACATTCTTACTCCAAATGGCAAGCTCTTGCTGATGGTTAGCAGTTTGTCTCTAAATGAGGCGGAAAAGTTGATACCGAAAAGTTACACGGTCACTAAGCCTTTTGAAGAAGGTGGCTATGAGGTCCTCTTTGACGTTGAAGCGGTTTTAGAAGAAAGCAATGCTGACTGGTTGAGTTACCTAAAGACCAAGGACAACCTTAGATTGTATGAACGCAAGGATAATTACTTCCATAGATTGCATCCGTTGTGGATTAGTTTGGCTTAGCCCTCGGATCAGGGAGAAGAGTCTATGACAAAACCCGCACTATTGTTAAAATTTCGCGATTTAATCACGGAGGATGGCGATACCATCGCCGAGCATCGAGCTATTATAAAATCTTCCAGGTCAGTCTGGTGGGGAGCGTGGATGCGAAAAGGAGCGGAGAAACCGCCTAGAGAATTTCTTGCGGAGATTCTTGAAGGACTTTCGAAACAAGAGTCGGTCAAGGTTTATCTTTTCGATACGAGCCAAGAATTACTGTATTCATGCTCCGTTAAGAATATTAAGGTCTCGCCGATTCGGAGTGGGATAACATCGCCCGAACCGGATAAAACACCTGAATACTATCATCGTAATCGGCTGCCGATATGGTTTCAGTTCACAACCATTGATGACGCAACTTTTTCAGATCTCAATCTTTATTATCATTCAGCCCCCTCACTTTTATCTGAGGACGAAAAATACCGGTCATCGCAAGGAAATCGTTTGAGTTCTGTTGACGAACGAAGCAGTGACAATTCGCTAAATTCGTTAAGAGACCTGACACATATGCGTGTCACGATGTGGGTGCTAAACGAAGGAAATGGTAGCTGACGAAGATGCAATGAGATTCAAGCTACTTATAACTGATCTTGATGACACGCTATACAGCTGGGTCAACTACTGGAGTCCTTGCTTCCGGGCGATGGTGCATGCGTTAAGTCATCGGCTGAAGGTCGGCGAAGATGTGTTGATAGAGGACTTTAGAAATGTTTATTCGGTTCACAAGTCTCTAGAATACGTCCATGTGGTTCAGGAACTGGACATATGCAAGAATCTTTCGGAACGTGAAAAAGATGAGCTAGTGGTGCTCGCACACACGGTCTTTGGCCAAATAGCAAGAAAGAATCTCCGGCCCTACAAGAACGTCAAAGAGACGTTAGGTCGGGTCTATCGATCCGGTATACAAATTGTTGGTTTAACGAATGCACCCCTTTCTACTGCGATGGGGCGTTTGTGGAACCTAGGATTGTCGAAGTTTTTCATCGGATTAGCTGCCTTGGAAAGCCACGAAGTTCCGAGATTTACCACATCGAACGAAATCCTGAAGCACAGTCTCTTTAATAAGGTTGATAGAATCCACAGATCGACTTATAAGACTTGGTCGTTCTCGGAAAGAGAAATAAAACCGAGTAAAGTCTGCTACTCCACAATAATCGAGGAATTGCGGGTGGCACCAAATGAGGCATGTGTAATTGGCGATAGTCTTACAAAGGACATTTCACCTGCGCATGAGCTCGGATTAACAACGATTCATGCTCATTTTGAAGACGACTTAAATGTAATGTCTAAGAATTTGGACACATTGCTAAGAGTGACGCACTGGAGCAAAGAAAGAATCCGAGAGACAAGACAGCAAGAGACGGCCAAACCCGATTTTGTTGTTACGTCTTTCGAGCAACTTGCAGAGATTCTCGGCTTGCCGAGAGTCATAGATGAACCAACCCAACCGACTCTATTTCCGGATTCGTTGGTCAGCGAAACCAAAGGAACGGGTTCGCTTTAGCTGAATACAATGTTGCCCCCACACTCATTTTTTGATAAATTTCTTCTGTTCCAATTTATTCAATCTAATCTAACTTCGGATGGCCTTACTTAGCTTTTTTTGTTGTCTGAAAAGACGCAAAAGGAGTGTAAAAATATGGCTGAGACTGGGCATGCAAAGAACGTAGAAAATTGGCAGAAGATGATCGCGGCTTGTACGGGATTTGGGCCCGGTTATAATCCGTCGAACGCGAACCTAACGGTTGCCTCGATGAACACATTGCTGACCGATGTTGAGACTGAGATGGACGGCGTTCAGACCAGTATTGTGCCGTGGAAAAATCCCGATACATCGGGACGGATCGCGAAAATATCTATACCGGTGTCCGTCCGCGTACGACGCAGATACTTGGGGCTTTTAGGGCTTGCGGAGCCGCCGCCAATAAGGTGGTCGAGGCTGGTGACGTCGAATCACTTCGCCGCGCCATCGCCGAGGCCATTGATCCGGCGAGCGAGGCCCACATCGACGTCCGTGACGCCGCCACGGTCGTGCGTTGTTAGAGCGATCTCTGCGTAACCCCAGCCGAACGTGATGTCTGGGTGATGATCGGCGGCTTCGGCGAGCGCGCCGACGCGATTCACAAAATCGAGACTCTCGGCAAAATTCGCAAATTCATATCGCCTTTTAAGGAATTTACCATCCACCGCCCAGCCGCCGAGCGTGTTAAGGGCGGCGTGCAATTCATCGGCTCTCAAAATTCGTCGTTCCATACCTTAATCCCGCCTGTATTTTACGCTATACTAAATGCTTTTGAACATGCGTATCTTATCAGGAATTACGATTTTTGTGCTCGCGGCTGCGATGTTAACGGCTTGTGGCTCCGACGTACCGTCGACGCCGGTCGAGACTTTTAAGACTTACGTCAAAGCGATAAGAGCCAAGGACACAAAGGCTATGAAAGTCTTGCTCTCGGACGCGACCTTAAAGATGCACGAGCAGGAAGCGAAGGCGCAGAACGTCTCGATCGACGAGATCATTAAACGTGAAACGCTGCTCGCCGAGGGACAAAGAAACGTCGAATATCGCAACGAAAAGATCGACGGCGAAAAGGCGACGCTGCAAGTTAAGTCAAGCGGATTTTGGCAAACGATTCCGTTCGTTCGCGAGGACGGCGTGTGGAAGATCGACAAGCAAGGCGTCGCCGACCAGATGCTGCAAGATATGGACGAGAGCAATCGCAAGCTTAATGAGATGATCAATAACAGCAACGCTAATAGGTCGGAACCGTCAAATTAAATTTTTCAGGAGTTATTTTTCGTGGCAGTAATCAAGCCCTTCAAAGCTTTGCGACCCGATGCGTCGCAGGCAAAACAAGTTTCGTGCGTACCATACGACGTAGTTTACGAGTCGGAAGTGCGTAAGTTTATTGAGGAAAATCCGTTGAGCTTTTTGCGCGTAACGCGCGCCGAGGCTGAGTTTGCAGAAGGCTCCGATCCTGCCCCGGACAAAGTTTTTGCACGCGCGAAAGCGAATCTTGACGATTTCGTCGCGCGCGGTATTTATTCTATCGACGACCAGGACGTGATCTACATTTACCGGCTTTCGTCCAAAGGCCACACCCAAACCGGCGTCGTCGCCTGCTGCTCGCTCGATGAGTACGAGAACAGCGACATTCGCAAGCACGAGAAGGTGCGCCCCGACAAGGTCGAGGACCGGTTGAGACATCTTTTGGCGGTCGAGGCACAAACCGGTCTGATATTTCTGGCGTGTAGGAATACGGTCACGCTGCACAAGCTGGTCTCGGGTGCGGTTCTCGATGAACCGATATACGATTTTGAATGTGCGGGCGAAATTCGCCACACGGTTTGGCGAATTAAGGAAACGGCTCCGTGGATCGACGCGTTTAAGGAAGTGCCGAGGCTTTATATCGCGGACGGCCATCACCGGGCCGAGAGCGCTTTGCAAGCTCGCGATATGCTGAGGCAAGGGCGCCCACAGGACAGCTTGGCAGATTACGATTATGTAGTTGCCGGCATTTTCCCTGCTGAAGACTTGCGAATATTACCGTACAATCGCGTCGTTAAGGACTTCGCGGGCTTAAGCGAAGACGAATTTTTGGCGCGGCTCGCTGAGAATTTTATTGTCACCGATACCACTGAGAAAAAGCCTGAGAGCCACGGCGAGATCTGTATGTACACGAAGGGCAAATGGCGCCACTTGCGTTTTGCCGTACAGTATTTTCGCCAGCCCGACCCGATCGAGGCTCTCGATGTGAGTATTTTGCAGAACTTTGTTCTCGATCCGGTCCTGGGGATCAAAGATCCTCGGACGGACGATCGAATTGGCTTTGTCGGCGGTGCCCGCGGCACGGCCGAGCTTGAACGCCTCGTCGACGAAGGGGTCGCTGTCGCGGCATTCTCGCTTTATCCGACGACGATGGATGATCTTTTTGCGGTGTCAGACATGGGCGAGATCATGCCGCCAAAATCGACCTGGTTTGAGCCGAAACTAAAGGACGGTCTGCTCGTCCACATGATCTGAACACTATGACAGAAGCGGGTCTTGACAGCCATCGTCGCGAATATTCGCGAAGCGAGCTATCGAAAAAATCGGTCGCTTCCGACCCTTTCGAGCAGTTTGGCACATGGCTAAATGAGGCACTCGCCTCCGACCTGCCGGAACCGACGGCGGTTACATTGTCGACCGCCTCGGCTGATTGTCGTCCATCGTCGCGGGTCGTGCTGCTTAAAGGCTTTGACTCACGCGGCTTTGTTTTTTTTACAAATTACCAGAGCCGAAAAGGCCGCGACCTCGAATCGAATCCAGTAGCGGCTCTTAACTTTTTTTGGCCTGAGCTTGAGCGGCAGGTGAATGTCAGCGGCGCTGTCAATAAGATCTCGGGTGCGGAATCGGATGAATATTTCGAATCGCGTCCTTTTCAAAGTAAGATCGGGGCCTGGGCATCTAATCAGGGTGAAAAAATCGAGTCAAGAACGGCGATAATGAAACGGGCCGCCGTCATCGCAGCAAAGCACCCGCTCGGCCACGTGCCGCGACCGCCGCATTGGGGCGGCTTCCGCCTCGAACCCGACAGATTTGAGTTTTGGCAAGGTCGTCCGAGCCGACTGCACGACAGGATCTGCTACGAGCGAGACGGCGACGCCTGGCAGATCTATCGCCTCTCACCATAAAATCAGGCCGTCAATTGAATATCCCGAACGGCATGCAAGATGCCGTCTTTGTTGGGTCGTAGCGTAACGATCGGGTTGAAGCCGCCGCGCTTACCTGGCGAGTCACGTTCGCGTTGTGTTATAAATTTATCACCCTCAAATAGGATCGAGTCGACCCAATCCTCGCGCGCATCGAGCGTAGTGATCGTCATATGGACGTGTTGCGATTGCGTCGAGTTTGGATACGAGGCGGGTCGCACGGACGCGAATTCGTAACGTCCTTTATCATCGGTCAGCATCCAGCCGCGGTATTTGCCGTGCTTATGCTGGCCGGCACGCCCATAAATACCAAACTTGTCGGTGTGGTAAAAATAGATCAACGTATTCGGTGCCGGTGTTTTGCCATCGGCTCTATAAACGGTGCCTGAAACGATCATAGGCTCGCCGTCATCTTTACCGATATTGAATGCCGTCCGCCACGAAACACTGTCCGGCACATCAATAGCACCCATGGCCTCCGCGCCAGCCGGCTGAGCATTTTTGCGCAGGGCAGCGAGGATGTTGGACGGTTCTTTTTGGGCGATAGTGTCGCTTTTGCAGCCGATCAAAAACGGAAATGCTGCCGCCGCTATTGTTACATGTTTCAAAAAATCTCTACGGTTTTCGGTCAAGCTATTCATATTATTTTGTCCTTTGGTGAAATTTCAAGGATAATTAGCATGGCAATTTCAATGCTTTATGCATTGATAACACCGCCGAACCCAAATTTATGACGGCCGTTATTGAAGACCGCTCCAATAATTTAATGCTCGAATCTGAAAGACTTTCATTTCGCAAGATCACGCAGGACGATCTGCCGTGGCTGATAGAGATGCGTGCGCCCGAATCGATCAGTCGTTATCTCGGCGGCACCAAGCTGCAAAATCCAGAGGCACTTGCCAAGAGAATGAAATTCTATCTGGGTTGCCACGAAAAATACGGCTTCGGCATCTGCGTGATGGGACTGAAGGAAACCGGCGAACCGATCGGCACGAGCGGGCTGCAGCCGCTCGAAGATACTGGCGAGATCGAGGTCGGATACAATATGTCCGAGCAGTTTTGGCGCCACGGCTACGGTTACGAGTGCGCGATGGCCTGGCTGCGTTACGGCTTTGAAAAATGCGGCATCGAGCGAATCGTCGCGGTAGCGTATCCGGCAAATGTCGGTTCGTGGCGGATTATGGAAAAATGCGGGATGAAGTACGAAAAGAGCGAGGAGCATTACGGCAGCAACTGTGTACTTTACGCGATCTCACACGAAGAGTTTCAACGTCTGCATGGCTAATGTCTGATGCCGAATATTCCAAAACTCATTTTTGCGATTTTGTTGAGTATCTACTTTTTTTTGATCGCATACGACCCGATGCAAGGCAGCTTTCTCGACAATGTCGATCTGCCGATTCACGAGACCGGTCACGTGATATTTAGATTATTCGGCGAGTTTATAGGCGTCGCCGGCGGTTCGTTGTTTCAGTTGATTTTCCCGCTGGTGTTTGTCGGATATTTTGTTTGGCAGAAGAGCTTTTATTCGGCGGCCATCGTGATGTTTTGGGTCGGTCAGAGTATTTTGAATGTTTGGGTTTACGCATCTGACGCGGTTGTCATGCAACTTGTTTTGACGAGCGGCTTCACAGGCAGCGAAGGCAGTTTTCACGATTGGAATTATATGCTCGACAGATTTGGAATGCTCGGTTCGACAAAAACCATCGCCGGAGTTATCAGATTTGTCGGCACGTTGACTATAATTGCAGCAAGTGCTGCGTCAATTTTTTACTCGTTTGCAACTCCGACTACCGCAGACCTCGATCTATGAACGTCACGCTAATCACAGGTGCATCGAGCGGCATCGGCGAAGAATTTGCCCGCCAGCTCGCGGCCGAAAAGCACAACCTCGTTCTCGTTGCGCGCACCGAGAAAAAATTGCACGAGCTTTGTGACGAGCTGATGCTCAAACATAAGATCATAGCTCATTATGTCGTGCTCGATCTCGCCGAGTCTGATGCCGACAAAAAGCTTTTTGACGAAACTGAGCGTCACGGGTTCCAGGTCGATTGGCTGATAAACAACGCCGGTTTCGGCTCAATTGGCGATTTTGCAAAGCTCGATATCGACCGCGAGGCCCAGATGATCGAGCTGAACATTTCGGCCCTCGTTGCTATCACCCATCGTTATCTCAGCACGATGCGCGGGCGAAAAAGCGGCACTATCATAAACGTTTCGTCGGCTGCGGGCTTTCAGCCATTGCCGTTTATGGCGACGTACGCTGCGACAAAGGCGTTTGTAACGTCATTCTCCGAAGCGATCGGCGAAGAAAATCGACCGTTTGGAATTCATGTTATGGCGGTTTGTCCGGGATCAACAAAAACAAATTTCTTCGCCGCGTCGAATATCGATAAACCTCTCACGGTAAAGGGCCAACACACCGCTGAAGAAGTTGTAAAGATCGCGCTTAAGGCGGTCAAAAAAGGGCGAACACGGATCGTTCCGGGCATTGCAAATTACATCGGCGCCGTTTTGGGCACGTTTGTCCCGACTGTTGTAACGACGCGTGTCATGGCAAAAGCGATGAGGTCGAGGTTTCAAAAAGACGAATGAAATTCACAGTTCTCGGTAGCGGCTCGACCGGCAACGCCGTTCTGATTTCGAGCGAAAAGACAAATGTTCTTGTCGACGCCGGCCTGAGCGCGCGTGAAATTCTTCGACGACTCGCACTTGTCGGCGTTGACGGCTCGCAGCTCGACGGCGTACTTGTCACGCACGAACACGGCGATCATGTCGGCGGCCTTCGCGTACTGCTTGGCTCGCTAAATTGCCCGGTGTTTATCTCCGCTGTAACCGAAGACGCCTACTACGATACGAGTGCCGGCGGCGAGAACGGCAACGGCGAATCGTCAAAAAGACACTCCGCAATGAGCAATCGCGTCTCGCACGTCGAATCAAGCCGCGATTTTCGCATTGGCGATATCGATTTTACGCCGTTCTCAGTTCCGCATGACGCGGTCGATAATTTTGGTTTTGTCGCAAAAAAAGATGGCGTGAAGATCGCAACGCTAATGGACTTCGGCCACATTAGCGACAGCGTTAAACTAGCGGTTCGCGAATGCGACGCCGTGATTGTTGAGTCAAATCACAGCGTCGACATGCTGCGAACCTGTCACGTCTACACCTGGGAACTCAAGCAGCGGATTCTCTCGCGTAACGGCCATCTTTCGAACGAAGACCTCGCCGACTGGTTGCAAAACGATTTCGACGGCAAAGCTCGGCACATCGTTCTCGCCCATTTATCTCAACGAGCAAACGACCCGCATCTAGCACTTATAATGGCCGAGACGGCGCTAAAAATGCGTGCCCCGCTCTTTCGAGCCGAGACACGCATATCGCTTTCAAATCCTAAAACTCCAACGGAATGGATCGAGTTTTAGCGCCGTTAGTTCACCGGTACGGTGCTTGACACACCTCCGCTCGTCGGGTTGTTGCCGTTGTTGCCCGATGAAACAATCTGTCCTCCACTAATAGACAGGCCGGTAGTGTTCTGCGTTATCATGTTGCCATAAATGCGCACAATGCCGCCCGTAAGAGCTGCGACACCTGTCGTGTTACCCGAAATCAAACAATTCATTAGCGAGATATTACTGGCGGAGTTGACGCCGACGCTGTTTCCGCTGATAGTCGAATCCATGACTGAGGCGCCCGACACGCCGGCTAAATTGATGCCATTGCCGGTCATGCCCAGGATACGCGTATTGGTCACATGCAGTGTCGGAGTTCCTCCGGTTGCGAAGAAATTGATCCCGTTGCCAGTGCTGCTTCGAATCAGAGACCTGCCAACAAAAACTTTTGGAGCTCCGCTCGTTGTTTCTACAGAAACGCCATGTGACGTGAAGCCATCGATCACGACCTCGTCCAAATCGACAAAGTTAGCCGCCAAAACGCGCACTCCGATTGTGCCGGTCGCGGCGCCATTGATGCTAATGCCGCGTATCTTGACTGCTTTTTTTGTATCGGCCGCTAACGTGATATTGACAATGATGCCCGTTGTCCCGGCCGCCAGGATCGAGCCTTGCGTGTCTTCGCAATCGATGGTTATCGATTTCGTAATTGTGACCGCACCAAAACCGCCCGGATCAAGACAACTGATCTCTCCGTTCGTGGCGGTCTTTGAGATCGCACCGGCGAATGTTTTGCAAGGTGCCGTTCGGCTACAAGGATTCACGTCGTCGCCGACGCCTGAAACCCAAGTTCTTGTGGCCTGCGCATTCGACGTCATAGCTGCTCCGAGCATGATAAACGCGAACGCAATTGTTGAGAAAAGTAGTTTGGATTTAAACATTTTTACCTCCTAAAATGATCGCCCCTAAAGCACTTAGTGCATTGGAGAAAGTCGCCAGAAGCAAGGTAGCCGAGCTGACCGAGCTTTTCGATTACGTATTCAAGGCCATCGGAACCGGCCCACTTTCATTATTGAAACGTCTTTATCATATCAGTTGAACAGTGTTTTGAAAAGCGCTTTATCGGCCACAGGCTAAATGACACCATGAAACGACTTACGATGTATCGGGCACGAGCCGTGGATTTTGATCGCATCAAGGTGGGTCGCCGCACCGTAACCTTTATGCCCGGCAAACCCGTAAAGCGGAAACTCTCCGTCATACCTGCACATGAGTTCGTCGCGATATGTTTTCGCTAATATCGACGCGGCAGCTATCGACGCCGAGACAGAATCGCCTTTAACGATCGCGCGTTGCGGCAAGTGGGTTTGCTTTAATCTTAGCGCGTCAATAAGCAGATAGTCTGCGGCCGGTTTTAGCGAATTGATCGCAGAGAGCATCGCTTTTTTGGTGGCTTCGAGAATATTGATGCGGTCGATCTCGTCTGCCTCGACCTGGCCGAGGGCGTAGGCAACGCAAGTTTCTTTTAACTCAGCGGCTATTGTCTCGCGCTTTGCAGCTTCAAGCTTTTTTGAATCATCGAGGCCGTCTGGCAACGGCTTGTCATAGTCGAGAATGCACGCGGCGGCAACAACCGGTCCGGCAAGACAACCGCGACCAACCTCGTCTACGCCAGCGATAAACAGATAACCTTGCTCGCGCGCCTGTTCTTCAAAAACTAAGCCGATACATTCGACTTTTAGATCCGCAAACAGGGAAACGCGGAGATCCGATTCGTCCTGTTTTATCGAATCGATATTCTCCGCGTCGTTCATCCCTAAAATCTCCGACTGTTATTCAGTAGCTTTTTTGCCTTTGGCTCGCGTATCGCGCTCTTTGATGCGGGCAGCTTTGCCGCGAAGATCGCGCAGGTAATAAAGTTTTGCTCTGCGAACCTTGCCGCGTCTGATCACGTCGATATGATCGACGACCGTCGCATGCAGTGGGAAGATTCGCTCGACGCCGACGCCGAAGCTAACCTTGCGAACCGTCACCGTCTCGCGTACTCCGCCGTGCTTGCGAGCAATGCAAATGCCCTCGAATGCCTGAAGGCGCTCTTTGTTGCCCTCTTTGATGCGCACATGAACACGCAGCGTGTCGCCGGGTTGAAACGCCGGCGTTTTCTCTTTTAGTTGTGTCTTCTCGACAATATCTAGTCTGTTCATTTTTTTTTTCGGCCAGAGGTCAATGAAAAAGTTTGTAGTTTCTGGTTCCAAGTTTCAAGTTAAAAAAAACCAGAAACTAAAAACATGAAACTAGAAACTTTGTTTATTCACTTTCACCATTTTCTCCTGTCAATAGATCTTTTCGATTCAATTTAGTTTTTTCGAGCGCCTTTTCGTGCCGCCACTTTTCGATCTCGGCATGATTGCCGTTCAATAAAACTTCAGGAACGCTCATTCCTCTAAACTCCGCCGGCCGTGTGTAATGCGGACAATCGAGCAACCCGTCTGAAAACGAATCGTTCTCGGCCGAAGTCTCACTACCAAGAGCATCCGGCAATAGGCGGACGATGCTGTCAACGACAACGACCGCCGCCGCTTCGCCGCCCGAGAGAACATAATCGCCTATCGAGATCTCGTCAGTAACAAGCGCTGCGTTGACACGTTCGTCAACGCCCTCGTAGCGTCCACAGATCAGAACAATGTGCTTTGCGTCGTCGGCAAAGCCTTTCGCGAGCGGCTGCTTGAAAGGCTCGCCCTGCGGCGAAAGCAGCACTACACGTGTCCCATTCGGGTACTGGCTACGCTCTGACGTTCCAACTAAATTTTCAATTGCGGCAAATATCGGCTCAGGCTTCAATACCATTCCGTCGCCGCCGCCAAACGGCCGGTCATCGACCATTTTGTGTTTGTCCGCCGCGTATCCGCGAATATCGTGGACATTTATCTCAACAATTTCAGCCAGCTTTGCCCGCCGAATAATCCCAAAGTCAAAGACCGACGTAAAGAACTCCGGAAAGATTGTTAAGACATCAATTTTCATGACCTTTGATCGTCGATCTGTGATCTTAGAACTCATTTCAAAGGTCAAAGATCAAAGATCAAAAATCCAATAAGCCCGCCGGAGGATCAACAACAATCCTCTTATTTTCAACATCGACCTCGACACAGATCGTCGTGGCAAACGGAATCAAATAGTCTTTGTCACCATCAACGACCAAAACCTCAGTGCCGCCGGTTCGCATCAACTCGCGAACTGTTCCGATCGTCAAGCCATCGATCGTTTCAACTTTACAGCCGGCAAGCTGCCAATCGTAATACTCGTCCGTTTCGAGTTCAACAGCCTGGTCCTCCGCAACGCAGATTTCGGCGTCGCGCAAAGTTTCAGCAACTTCGATCGAGTCGTGATCGACAAACTTCAGCACGATACGATCTTTCTGAAACCACTGATCTTCGATTTTCAATTCACGCCGCGTCGCGTCGGGCATCACAGCTACAACTTTATCAAGTCCCTCGAACCGCTCTGGGAAATCCGTCAGAATCTCGGCGACGACTTCGCCTTTCAGCCCACGCGGTTTTACGATCCGTGCAATTGCGACGAGATCGTCCATCAATCTTCGACGAGGTCAAGATGAAACCGCTTGCCGTGTTTATGACCTGCGGCAAATAGGATGCTGCGGATCGCCTTAACCGTGCGGCCTTCGCGGCCAATGACGCGACCCATGTCGCTATCGGCAACACGAACCTCGATGCGAACATTC
This sequence comes from Acidobacteriota bacterium, assembly GCA_031405985.1. Classification (GTDB taxonomy): domain Bacteria; phylum Acidobacteriota; class Blastocatellia; order Pyrinomonadales; family Pyrinomonadaceae; genus OLB17. The sequence goes on from JANOGL010000007.1 coordinate 13,020, forward strand.
TTGCCATCGGCGATCTCGTCAACCTGCACCTGATCAGGTTCGCCCGCAAGAGCTTTGATAATTTTTTCGACCGCTTCTTTCATCAAACAAAATTAACTATGCAGCGACTTCGCCTTCGTCTTTTGTTTCGGCCGCCGGCTCTGCGTCAGCAATTTCGACCGGAGCAGAATCTTCTGTAGGCGCGGCCTCAGCAACTTCTTCGGTTGGCGCTGCTTCAGCGACTTCTTCGGTTGGCGCAGCTTCAGCCGGTGCTTTCTCCGCTACTTCCTCCGCAGGGGCCGCTTCAACGGGCGTCTCTTCTGAAGGCGTGGCTTCAGCGGCCTCAGCAGCATCAGGCGTCTCTTGCGAAGGCGCGGCTTCAGCGGCCTTAGCAGCTTCCGCTTCAGCAGCGGCTTTTTCGGCTTCAGCCCGCTCGGCAGCTAAGCGTTCGGCCTCGACGCGTTTTGCTTCGGCCTTTGCGGCTTCGGCGGCGGCCTTCTTCTCGGCACGCGCGGCCATCATCGTCTCGCGTTCTTCGTCGGTCAGAACCGGATTCGCTTTGATCAAAGAGCTAACGGTCTCGCTCGGCTGTGCACCGACACCGATCCAATACTGGATTCGGTCGTGATTCAACTTCACATCCGCCGGATCAGCCAACGGGTCGTAAGTTCCGAGATTTTCGAGGTACTTACCGTCACGCTTAGAGCGCTTTTCCTTAACAACGACGCGGTAGAAAGGTCTTTTCTTCGCGCCCATTCTCATCAAACTAATTGCTAACATAATTTCTCCGTAAATCGTGAATGGTAAATCGTAAATCGTTTTTTTCTATTTGCGATTTACTATTTTCGATTCACTATCTTTTCTTCTTGTGCCTCTTTTTTTTCTTAATACTTTTCGACGACCCGTTTGTATCGTCGTCTGAATAATCAACGCCCGCACCGCTCCCGAGCGTGCCAAGCGGATTGCCCCCGCCGAGCATGTTGCCAAGGCCGCCTGCGAGCCCGCCGGCCATCTTGCGTGCCATACCGCCAAACATGCCGCCACGATTCATCTGCACCATCATCTTTCGCATCTGCTCGTACTGACGCAGAAGTTGATTGACCTCGCTGATCGTCGAGCCCGAACCGCCCGCGATTCGCGTTTTGCGGCTCGCATCGATGACCTTGTAATTGTTCCTCTCCGTCCGTGTCATCGAGCCGATGATCGCCTCGGTTCGCTTCATCTGGTGATCGACGAGTTCCGACTGCTCGTCCGTGATCTGCAGCCCGCCGGTCATCTGCTCGGGTAGCATCTTCATCAATTTTGACATCGAACCGAGCTTCTTAAATTGTCCAAGCTGGCTCTGAAAATCCTCAAGCGTAAATTGATTTGTGGTCATTTTACGCAGTTGCTCTTGAGCTTCGTCTTCGTTGATCTTGCCTTGAACTTCCTCGATCAGCGTGAGCACGTCGCCCATGCCGAGAATTCGCTGGGCGATGCGATCCGGATAGAAAGGCTCAATCGCATCGTATTTTTCGCCGACACCGACGAACTTAACCGGCTGACCAATGACCTGTTTGATGGACAATGCCGCGCCGCCGCGAGCATCACCGTCCATCTTTGTTAGCACGACGCCCGTAATTCCAACTCGATCATGAAAAACTTTCGCAGAATTGACCGCATCCTGACCGGTCATCGCATCGGCGACAAACAAAACTTCGATCGGCTTTGTCTCGGCCTTGATCCGCTCAAGCTCGACCATCAACTCGTCGTCGATGTGGAGGCGACCGGCCGTGTCGATCATCAGCGTGTCAAAGCCGAATTCGGTCGCGTGCTTTACGGCGCCGCGAACAATCGTCATCGGATCGTTCGTCTCTTTCGCCTCGTAAACTGCCGTGTTTACAGCATCGCCAACAACTTTTAGCTGTTCGCGTGCCGCCGGACGATAAACGTCGGTTGAGACAAGCAGCGGCTTGCGCTCCTGATTATCCGCGAGCCAACGCGAGATCTTTCCCGTCGAAGTCGTTTTACCCGAACCTTGCAAACCGACCATCATCACGACGTTCGGTGTCTGCTTTGTAAACACCAATCGCGAAGACGTGCCGCCCATAAGTTCGCTAAGCTCGTCGTAAACGATCTTGACGACCTGTTCGTAGGGCTTTAGGCCGTTCCACACCTCCTCGCCCTCAGCTTTAACGCGGACAGATTCGACAAAATCCTTCGCAACCTTGTAGTTTACGTCCGCCTCGAGCAGCGCCATCCGAATCTCGCGCAGAGCTGCGTCCGTTTGTTCAGGCGTGAGCTTGCCCTTGCCGCTAAGTGAACGCAGCGATTTTTTTAGCTTTTCGGACAGCGATTCGAACATAAACACTGACTATAAGGAGACTTCGGCCACAATAGTCGAAACTCTAAATAATAGTTGCGCTTAGGGTAACTGTCAAGAATTGGACTTACGAAAGTAGGCGATTTATCGCCGAAAAGACGGCTTCCGACCGCACGCTGAGGATACATTTCGGCTCGCCGTAAACTTCGCAAATGTAGCCCGGACACGGCTGGCAGGCATATTCTTCGAATACAATTTCGCTTGGCGCGTCGGTCCACGGCCGCCAGTGATCGCGGTTTGACGAGCCGAAGATGACTACGGACGGCGTATTCACTGCGGCGGCGATGTGGGCAATGCCGGAGTCGTTACCGACAAAGAGCTTTGCTTTTGAGGCCAAAGCAGTTATCCCAGGCAAAGTAAGGTCGTCGAACGTCGTTATCGGTACCTTTGACGCGGCGACAAGTTGTTTGAGCGTGTCCGCCTCTGCTTTGTTAGTAATCGCTACGGTGTGCAGGTCTCGTTCGGCGAGGAATTCTGTTGTTCGGGCGTAGTTCTCGACAGGCCATTGCTTAGTGAAAAAAGCGGTTGTTGGGTGCATAAGCACGAATTTGCCCGAGTCAAACCACCCGCTACCGCAGGTGGTTCTGACTTGTTCGGCTGCCTTTTCGGTCACAGCCAGACGACTCTTTGGGCGGTCGTTAACCGGAATACCGACAAAGCCCAAAAGAGCAAGTTGCTGCTCTGCCGAGTGCGTCTTTTCCTGCCGCCAAAAGTCGCTCGCCGATGATAGTAAATGATTGTAAAGAAAGGGATATTGGTAATGCGAGTAACCAACACGATGACGCGCTCCGCTCGCACGTGTGAAGAAAGTCGCGGTCGTGCCACCGTGCAGGTTAAAGGCGACATCGTATCTGTGCTGGCGCAAATTCCACGCGGTTTTCCAACGCTCAGCCGAACCTTTGCCAACGCTGATCACGTTATCGACCGCATCGTGTCCTTCAAGCAGCGGCGCGACCCAATCTTC
>JANOGL010000008.1:0-3650 GCA_031405985.1 Acidobacteriota bacterium
GCCCAAACATTTCGATCGAGCGCGCCTTTTCTTGCACAAGCTGTATCTGATAACGATTCTCGGCCGAACGCAGCTCACGTCCGCTCTTGTCCGACAACAGCCAGCCGGACAACACCAGCGGCACAAGGCCGACGAGCAAAAGCGTGGCGACAACAAATACAATAAGACTGACTTTTCGGTTAATTGTAGGCATTTCGAGGGGAAGCCGTGGGAGCTTAAGACACTTTAATTTTACTTGATGAAAACGATGCGGGTCAACAAATTTTAACTTCTTGTATTGTTAGGCTTTTTTTTATGCAAAAGCTCCGTCGTGTCTTCAACGATGCTGCTGGGAACGGGCACAATCTCAGTTTCCGGCAAGAGTTTACCTGTTTGAGGTGAATCGAGGTGATGTGCGAGCGTGATCTCGATCTTTTGGCGCTTTTCTTTAAGCGATTCTTGCCAAAAGACATAACCGAGCGACAAACAAGCAAAGACAATGAAAGCCATTAACATAATTCCTGCCAATGGTTCCGTTCCGCTGAGCGCCATCTTCGTCATTATCAAATAGATAAACGAAAGAATTGCGATAGCGATTATGATTCCAAAACCTGTAAAAACGACCTTTCCGAACTTTTCCAACAGTTTCTCTTCATGTTTAAGATCCAAGCGTTCTTTGCCGGGAAATTGCTCAAGAAGCGATGCGGAGGTTTGCTCAAGGTTCATGCCACACGAACGGCAGTAGCTCTGATTGGTGTTATTTTGTGACCCACAGCCAGGACAAAACATACAACTGAAAACACGATTGTCGGACTAAGATATGTTCCGATAATCGAGTTGCTAAAACAACAAAGGCTTCGGAGGAAAGCCACCAAACCCCCAAATGTATGGTACACCCGGCATGATTCGAACATGCGACCCCTTGATTCGTAGTCAAGTACTCTATCCAGCTGAGCTACGGGTGCGAAAGAAATAGACTAACGGGCGAGGCGATTTGTGTCAATTAGGAATTGAGAAATGAGAATTGAGAAATTAAAGCGTTGGATGCTGGAGATTTGGGGGGCAGATTCTCAATTTAACTTCTCACTTCTCATTTGGCAAAGTAGCCTTGCCGGGTCCGCGAGATCAAGTCGGGATTTTTTACACCGATGCGGATCGAGCGCCATTTGCCGTCGCGCTTAGTGTTGTCCGGCTGGTATTCGATGGTGTAAAGCGTCCGAAGATCGGCGGCGACTTGCGCGTAGAGACGACCCATCTCCTCGAGGCGGTTGATAGTATTGAGCTGACCGCCGGTGCGGTCGGCGACAATTTGGAGCCTTGCCCGGGCCGCGCGGAACATCGCGATCTGGCGATTTGTCGGATCGGCGAGTTTCTCAGGATCGCCTGTCGGCAGAGCGAGCGGATAGACAGTCACGCCTTGAGCGTCGGAACGGTTGAGAACACGATTGAGAATGTCATTTGTCTCAGGCTTGAGCGTTGTTAGGATTTTATCGTTGCTGATGTTTTCGAGCGTCGCGCGATCCTGATCTTTTATCGCGGTATCGACACCGTCGGTGAGCACTATGATCGCTTTGCGGCGGCTTTTTTCTTTCGAGAGCTTTTAGAGAGCGAAATCGAGTGCTTTGTAAAGCTGCGTTTTACCTCGGCCGTTCGACGCCTCGATAGAATGCGCGATCGTTCCGCGATCTGACGTAAAGTCGTTACGCAAATTTATCTTGTCATAAAATTCAACAACGGCGACGCGATCACTCGGTGAAAGAGCATCAATAAAGCGAAACGCAGACTGCTTCAAAACCTGCCGAAACCCAAGCGTCGAACCGCTCATGTCGAGCATTATCACGACGCTGAACGGCGCGGCGCTCGGTTCGAACCGCGAAATTTGCTGCTTGACGCCGTCTTCGTAAATGTCAAAACTTCCCTGCACGAGATCGGTGATCGGCCGTCCGCGTTTGTCCACGACGCCAACATTGAGCCGTACGATTGACGAGTCGACCCGAATAGGATCGTCATCCTGCGCGGCGACGCCAATAAATGCTGTCATCAAGATCGTGAAGAGGAACAAAACCTTTAAAAAGTTCATAGTGAAATGTTAGCAATTTGACGCCGCTTGGCGAAATGCGGTTGCATGGCCTATTTGCAGCGTTTGCCTTAACAGATCACAGTTTATGGGTTATACTCAAAACTTCAGCGACACCATGTTCTTCCGACCGAAATTTTGTGCGAATTGCGGCGAAAAGATAGAGCGTGTCGATTGGCGGCTGTTGACGAGCCGGCGGTTTTGTCAGGTTTGTGAGTCGGAATTTAAGGGGCAAGATTTGATACCGCGTGCGATAGTTGGAATTGGTGTGATCGCCGGCGTATTTGGGTTTGGGAGTTATTTGAAAAGCGGTTCGGCGACGGAGAACCGAGTTGCGAAGTCACAGCCACCGGTCGTTGCGGCGTCGGCAACGACGACGACGACGAGCGTTCTTTCAAATACGACAGAAGCAGCTAACTCAGCATCGCAGCCGAAAACTGCCGCGGCTTTACCGCTTGTCGCACAGCCACCGAAGGCAAAACCCGAAACGCATGAGTCGCAATATTTCTGTGGTGCAGAGACGAAGAAAGGAACTCCTTGCTCGCGGCGTGTTAAAGGAAGTGTTCGTTGTTTTCAGCATGCGGGAATGCCTGCTATGCTCCCGGCAGAAAAGCTAAAAGTTAATTAAAAGTAATAACATGAAACAACTCGCTCCAAATACGATGATCCAAAATCGCTACCTTGTCGTTCAGTCTATCGGCAAGGGCGGCATGGGCGAGGTTTATCTCGCTGTCGATCAGCGGCTGGGAAGCGCGGTTGCGCTGAAGCGCACGCTCTTCGAGGCGGATAATGCTCTCGGCAATGCATTCGAACGAGAAGCGAAAATCCTCGCGCGTCTTCGTCATCCTGTGTTGCCGAAGGTGATCGATCATTTTATCGACGGCGAAGGCCAGTTCCTCGTGATGGAGCACATATCCGGCGACGATCTTGCGAAACGGCTTGAGAGCGCAGCAAAACCGTTCCCGCTGAGCTGGGTTATGTTCTGGGCGGACCAACTGCTGGATGCTCTGAATTATCTGCATTCACACGAACCGCCGATAATTCATCGCGATATAAAGCCACAGAATCTAAAACTCACCGACGACAATCACATCGTCCTTCTCGACTTCGGGCTTTCAAAAGACTTTGACTCGACACCTTCGAAGGCGAACGAGCCACCGGGCACTGGCAGCGTGGTCGGATATTCGCCGCATTTCGCGTCGATGGAACAAATTCGAGGTACCGGCACCGACGCGCGAAGCGATCTTTACTCGATGTCTGCGACCCTTTACCAACTGCTGACAAACGGGATTCCGCCAGATGCGTTAACCCGTGCGGACGCGATCCTAGGTGGGGAAAATGACCCGATCGCGCCGATCAACTCGGTAAACTCGGAAGTGACCAAAGAAATTTCCGACGTAATCCTCAAGGGCCTTTCAGTTCGCCAAGATCAGCGTTTTGCAAATGCCGCCGAAATGCAGAAAGCCCTTCGACGCGGGTTCAATAACTCAAAAAACGCAACGGTGAGCGAGCCCGCAACGATCCTGAATGTGGAGACTGAGGGCCCGGCGACCGCGATCTTACCAGTTGCTGCTATAAACGAAGAGATTCAAAC
>JANOGL010000059.1:0-6178 GCA_031405985.1 Acidobacteriota bacterium
CAGGCCGGAAAAGCGGACGAAGCCGAGGCAAAAAAGGCCGAAGTCACCGGGCTGAAAGACAAACAGACCGAACTTGAAAAGCGGCGTGACGAAGCCGATGCGGCGATGCGCGATTTGCTCGCCGGACTGCCGAATATCCCCGCCGCCGAGGTTCCTGTCGGCGCAGACGAATCTGCAAACAAGGAAATCCGCCGCTGGGGAAGCCCGCGTGAATTCGATTTTGAGCCGAAGGATCACGTCGATCTAGGCACGGCTCTCGACATACTCGACCTCGAACGCGCGACAAAGATCGCGGGCTCGCGCTTTGCAATCCTGAACGGTGCCGGTGCGCGTCTGAGCCGCGCGCTTGTAAATTTTATGCTTGAGGTTCATACCCGCGAGCACGGCTACAATGAGACGCTACCGCCGTTCTTGGTAAACCGCACGGCGTTGTTTGGCACAAACCAACTGCCGAAATTTGAGGAAGATCTGTTTCATATCAAGGACGATCGTGGCTTTGCGTTGATACCTACGGCTGAAGTTCCGGTTACGAATTACCACGCAGAGGAAATTCTCGACGCCAAAGAATTGCCGATAAAATATACTGCATACACGCCATGTTTTCGCAGTGAGGCTGGAAGCTACGGCAAAGATACTCGCGGGCTGATTCGTCAACATCAGTTCGAAAAGGTCGAGCTTGTAAAGTTAACAACGCCTGAAAAATCGGAAGACGAGCATGAAAAGCTGACGGCCGACGCTGAGCGGATCTTGCAACTGCTGGGTTTGCCGTATCGGACCGTTGTTCTTTCGACCGGCGACATGGGCTTTGGCGCGCGTAAAACGTACGACATCGAGGTCTGGCTGCCTTCACAGAAAACATATCGAGAAATATCGAGCTGCTCGAATTGCGGTGATTTTCAGGCACGTAGGATGAACACGCGTTTCAAACGCGCGGGCGGAGCAAAGCCGGAGTTTGTCCATACACTTAACGGCAGCGGCCTCGCGGTTGGCCGCACGTGGATCGCAATCCTGGAAAACTACCAGCAGGCGGACGGATCATTTGAGATTCCAGAAGTCTTACAACCTTTTATGAATGGGATGAAGTCGATTACGGCTGGCGGTTAAGAACTTACACATCGATTCGACCTAAATGGAAACAGGTATTGTAATTACGATGTAATTATGAAAGCGCAGATAATACAGATCGGTAACTCACAGGGCATACGAATTTCAAAGGTTATGCTCGAGGAAAGCGGTATTTCCGGCGAAGTTGATGTCGAATTGCACCCTGACGGCATCCTGATCCGCAACGCCCAAAAACCACGGGCCGGTTGGGACGAGGCGTTTAAGACATTGGCGGAGAACGATGAAGAACTCCTAAACAACGAGGGCACAACCGAGTTCGAGAAAAAGGAGTGGCAATGGTAGCCAGATTCGAGGTTTATCTTGTCAATTTAGACGCCGAGTCCTCAAAAGACGCAAAAAACACGCGTCCGTGCGTTGTGATATCGCCCAATGAGATGAACGCAAACGTCAGCTATGTCATGATTGCTCCAATTTCGGCATCACAAAGTAATTACCCAACGCGCGTTCCAGTTGAGCTTCTCAAAAATAAACGCTCGATAATCCTGGATCAGATTCGGACCGTCGATAAACATCGGCTGGTAAAAAAGATAGGGGAGATCGACAAAGCCGCCCAAAAACAAATGCTCGACTGCCTGCAAGAGATGTTTGCCGATTAGACTAATCTCGATCTCTACGGGCTCAGCGGTCTCTGGGTTTAAGGTGGATTTTACACGCAGAGATCGCAAAGAACGCAGAGAAAACACAAAAAAAGAGGCTAAGCTGATGTAGTCTTCGACTTATTCCACAGGGCGTCCATTTCTTCAACGCTTGAATCTTCCAATGTCTTGCCTTCAAGCTTTAATTGTTCCTCGATGAACTTGAACCGCTGCCGGAATTTGCGGTTGGTTTTCTTCAGAGCGGTTTCGGGCTCGATGTCGAGATGGCGGGCGAGATTTACGACAACAAAAAGGAGGTCGCCGATTTCCTCGCCGATATTTTCGGCATCGCCGTTTACAATTGCGCTGCGGAGCTCACCAATCTCTTCATCAAGCTTGTCGAAGACCTGATCGGCGTTCTCCCAGTCAAAGCCTGTTTTTGCGGCCTTTTTCGTGAGCTTCAACCCTTCTAGCAAAGCCGGAAAGTGAATTGGAACTTCGTCGAGAATCGAATCTTGCGGTTTTTCGACCTTACCCGATGCTGCACGTTCGTCCGACTTGAGTTTGTCCCAGTTGTCGAGTACGTCCTGCGCCCGGGCTAGTTTCTTGTCGCCAAAAACATGCGGATGGCGCAGTATCAATTTTTGTGTAACGCCCGCACAAACTTCCCCTATCGTAAAATCACCACGCTCGCCGCCGATAGTCGAGTGAAAAACGACCTGCAGCAACAGATCGCCAAGTTCCTCTTTTAGATTTGTCGTGTCGCCGGTTCCGTCTGCCTCTTGAATCGCGTCAAACGTTTCGTAAGCTTCTTCGAGCAGGTACTGCGCAAGTGATGCATAAGTCTGCTCGTGATCCCACGGGCAGCCGCCCGGGGCACGAAGCTTTGCCATTACGGCGACGAGTTCATCGAAACTTTGTGACATAGGACAATTAGAAACAAGCGGCGTTTCGTAGTCAAACGCTCTCTTTCGCCAGCAACCGCCGCAAATGCTAAAATCACCTTAAAATTATGATCGGCAAGGAAAACCCAGAGGAAGAAGTCAGTTTTAAGGTCGCCGACCGGCGAAAATTCAACGCCGACGGCTCGGTCAAAGAAGGCGTAACGCTCGAAGCGGAACCGGTAAAACAAGAGCCGGTTGCCGCCGCTCAGCCTAACACGGACGCTGCCGGTGCGGTGGACAAGGCCGCAGACGTTAATCTCGACGACATTACGCTCGACGACGAAACGCCCGACGATGGAGGCGAGATTCCCGGTGCCGACGACCCGGCGAGTTTTGTAAATTTTCTATCTATGCTCGCCACAAACGCGGCAACGGCCCTTGGTGCGGTTCCAAATCCAGCGACCGGCAAGCGTGTTCCTGATCTCGAAACCGGCAAATACTGGCTCGACGTTCTCGGTATGATAAAAGACAAGACCGCCGGTAATCTTCACCCGCAGGAGGTGCGTCTGCTGGACGGCTTGCTCGGTGATCTCAGGTTGCAGTACGTTCAGCTCGTCCGCGCAACCGAAGAAAAACTGAAATCACAGGCCGCTGCCAAATTCTCAGGCGACGAAATACTTGGCAAAAAATAAAACGCAGAGAACGCAACGTTCGCAGAGGTAAATCTATTCCGCATGCTACTCTGCGTCCTTTGCGTGCTCTGCGTTAAAATCTCTTTAGATGAAACTAACATTTCTCGGCACAGGCACATCGACCGGAGTTCCCTCGATCGCATGCGATTGCGAGACGTGTTTGTCCGACGACCCGCGTGACAAGCGGCTGCGGGTTTCGATACTGATCGAGCATCGCGATAAGAAGATACTTGTTGATACGTCAATCGATTTTCGTCAGCAGGCGCTCAGGGCCGGCATTCGGCATCTCGATGCAATTCTGATAACGCATTGTCACGTCGATCATGTCTTTGGCCTTGACGACATTAGGCCGCTGAATTTTCGCCACGGCGCGATGGGCGTTTATGCGAACGGACCGGCGTGGGTCGATCTGCGAAGAATCTTTCAATACATTTTTAATCCGACACATTTCGGCGGCGGGTTGCCAAAACTCGTCCCGCACACCGTCGTGCATAATTCGCCGTTCTGCATCGGCGACGATCTTGAGATCACGCCGCTCGAGGTTATTCACGGAGAGCTGCCGGTCGTCGCATTTCGCTTTAACGATTTTGCGTACGCGACCGATCTCAAAATAATTCCGCCCGACTCGCTTGCCGGCCTTCGCGACCTCGATGTGTTGGTGCTGGATTGCGTTCGTATTAAGCCGCACTCGACGCACCTTTGCCTTGACGAAGCGCTCGCGATCATCGAAGATTTACGGCCGCGTCGTGCGTTTCTCACGCACCTGAATCACGACATTTTGCACGAACGCGATTCAAAACTGCTGCCTGAAAATGTTAAGTTCGCGCACGATGAACTGGTTGTTGAGCACACCTAAATAGGTTTAACGCTTAACTTTAGGCGGCGCGCGCTAAGTGCTGAAATAGCACGGCTTACAGACTTTTTTCAAAACCACTACATTTAGTGTTGACAAAGTGTTACGACTACCATATATTCTATAACACGACGCGGAAAAGACTTTGATATTTAAGCCTAAATCCCGCCTGTAAGACACCAAATATTTAGGTTAAAAGCGGCCTTGCTTTGGCAAAAGCACAAGTAGGGCGTGCGGGAGTTTCTCTCTCTTTTTTTGCCGACGAACGACAACGAAATCGATATGGACACATTCATCTCAACGAGCGCCACCGCCGCAACGCGACAAAAGGACGACGCTACGCAGACATCGATGCAGGTTCGCAAGCGCAACGGCGCGCTCGAGCCAGTCGATATCAATAAGATCGTCCGCGCGATCTCGCGTTGCACTTTGAGTTTGCCAAGCGTTGACGTGATGCGTATCGCGACGAAGACGATCAGCGGTCTGTATGACGGCGCGACGACGAAGGAGCTCGATAAGCTGTCGATACAAACGGCGGCGAGTTTGATCTTTGAGGAGCCGGAATATTCACGTGTCGCCGCGCGGTTGTTGAATCAATATATAGAAAAGGAAATTCGTAATCAGGAGATTCATTCGTTTTCTCAAAGCATTGCGTTCGGCCATAAAGAGGGTCTCGTCAACGACCGCGTTTTGCAGTTCGTTACCGAGAACAGCCGCAAGTTGAACGATGCGATCGATCAAACCCGCACCGATCTGTTTGAGTTTTTTGGTCTTCGCACTTTATATGATCGCTATCTTCTAAAAAATCCCGTGACCCGTGACGTGATCGAGTCGCCGCAGTTTTTCTGGATGCGCGTTGCGTGCGGTTTGGCCGAGACCCCGCACGAGGCCATCGATCTTTACAATCTCTTTTCGTCGCTGGAATACGTTCCGTCGACTCCAACTCTCTTCAATTCGGGCACAAAGCATGAGCAATTATCATCGTGCTTTTTGCTCGATTCGCCTCAAGACAGCCTCGATAGTATTTACCGCAAGTACTCCGATGTCGCCATGCTCTCGAAGTTTTCTGGCGGCATCGGCATCGCCTACCACCGCGTCCGCTCTCAAGGTTCCCTTATTCGCGGCACTAACGGCCATTCGAATGGCATCGTGCCGTGGCTGAAGACGCTCGACTCGTCCGTATCGGCTGTAAATCAGGGCGGCAAACGCAAAGGCGCCTGCTGCGTCTATCTCGAAACGTGGCACGCCGACATCGAGGATTTTCTTGAGCTTCGCGATAACACGGGCGACGAAGCCCGCCGCACGCACAACCTCAACATCGCCAACTGGATTCCCGATCTGTTCATGAAGCGCGTCCAATCGGACGGCGTGTGGTCGCTCTTTGACCCGAAGGCGGTTCCGCACTTCCCCGATCTTTATGGCGAGGAATTTGAGGCCGCGTACGTAAAAGCCGAAGCAGAAGGTCTGTTTATGCGACAGATACCGGCACGCGATCTCTATGCAAAAATGATGCGCACGATGGCGCAAACCGGCAACGGCTGGATGACTTTTAAAGACGCGGCGAACCGCAAATCGAACCAAACCGCGCGGCCCGAAAACGTCGTTCACCTCTCCAATCTTTGCACCGAGATCATCGAGGTCACGAACGAAAATGAAACCGCCGTATGCAATCTCGGCTCAATAAATGCTGCTCGATATGTAAGACGGAACGCGGACGCCCTCGTCCGCAATGAGGGCGAAGCCCGAACCGCCAGCGTTGAATTTGACTTTGAAAAGCTCCGCCGAAACGTTCGTCTCGCGGTTCGTCAGCTCGACCGCGTGATCGATCTGAATTACTACGCGATTCCCGAGACCGCGCAGTCGAACAACCGCTGGCGAAACATCGGCCTCGGGCTGATGGGTTTGCAGGACGTGTTCTTTCAGCTGCGACTCGCGTTCGACTCGGACGAAGCGCGGCAGATGTCGGCGAAAATTCAGGAGGAAATTTACTACGCCGCACTCGATGCTTCGTCAGATCTCGCCGTCGAACGTGGAGCGCATCCGGCGTTT
>JANOGL010000101.1:0-4599 GCA_031405985.1 Acidobacteriota bacterium
GCTCCTGCTTCGACAATGTCGCCGATATTCGTTTCGTCAATGCCGCCGTCGATCTCAATTCCTACAGCGAGACCGCGCTCGTCGATCATATTTTTTAGCCGACGCAGTTTATCGAGCATCGTCGGTACGAACTTTTGACCACCAAAACCTGGATTTACCGACATCAACAGAATAAAATCTGCGTATGGCAAAACTTCGGTCAACGTGTCGAGCGGCGTGCCCGGGTTGATCGCGACGCCGGCTTTTGCACCGGTCTCTTTTATCGCGGTCAACGTTCGCTGGAGATGATCGTCAGCTTCAACATGAACCGAAACCATGTCGGCGCCAGCCTTTACAAATTCGACCGCGTAACGTCCAGGTTCGCTGATCATCAGATGACAATCTAGAACCATGTCGGTAGTTTTTCGCAGCGATTTGACGACCGGCAGACCGATCGTGATATTCGGAACAAAATGCCCGTCCATCACATCGATGTGAAGCATCTTCGCACCGCCTGCCGCTGCAGCAGTAATTTCCTCGGCGAGCCTCGTGAAATCTGCCGATAGGATTGACGGAGCTATTTCAAACATTCGCAAAAGTTCTCTTATTTGTTGCCGAATAAACGCTTATCGTTGCTCGCCCCGCTACTCACGGCCGCTTTGGTCGAGTGTCGCCTGACGAGGGCTTCGTCGTCGGGTTTGGCAACCGTCCAGGCGGCGTTTGACTGTTTCGGTTCGTCTTGTCGCTCGTGTTGTTATTGCTGCCCGACTTATTTGAATTACCGGCTTTATTCGAATTTGTCGACGACGAATTCGAGTTTGAATTAGAATTCGAATCCGAATTACTGTTAGACGGCTCTGCATTTACATCACGAGTGGTGTCAGCCTTCTTCCGATTCGTATTCGAATTCGCTTTCGGCTTTTTCGGCTTGTCGGAGATCATCTCCTCGATCTTGTCAGAGTCGTCCTCATCCGAGGTCTTAATACTCGGCGTGATTCCACCTTCGCCCGGCCCCTTACTTGTGACGACCAAGATCAGCTGTCCAGTCTTTACGGTCTCGCCTGCCTTTGGTAGCTGCTCGATCACAGTTCCCGGCTCTTCTGCACTAACGCGATCCGCGCGTTTTTTAATTTTCAAACCAAGTGATGCAAGTTCCTTTTCGCTGTCGCCAAGATTCTTGCCGGTTATCTCAGGCACCTGAAGTTCGGAACCTTGCAGCGACATGTAAACAACTGTTACTAGACCAATAAGAAACGCGCCAAGCAGCAGCGCCAACGCAGCCAAACGCCCAATCGCCGATAATCCTGAATTAATAAAACTCACCCTGGAACCTCAAAATCAAGTCGTAAGTTTAACACTTTGAACCGAAAACAAATAATCCATGCAGCACCTTTCGAAAGCTATTTTCGCCTGAAAGACGCGATAAAAAACCCGTCCATATCGTCACGATGCGGCCACGTGCGCGCGAAACCTTCTTCGGTGATAAAACGTCGCGGCACACTCGGATTGTTCTTTTGAAAATCTTGATTGTCTTTAATAAATTGCCCGCAAACGTCCTCATTCTCTTCTCGCTCGATCGAGCAAGTTGAATAAACTAACAAACCGCCTTTTTTCAACAGCTTCGATGCGTTTTGCAGAATGCGGAGTTGTTTGGCTTGTAAGTCGACAAAGTCGGTCGACTCGATAAAATAGCGAATTTCGGGGTTGTGCCTGATCGAACCCGTACCCGAGCACGGCGCGTCGATGAGCACAGCGTCAAAGGTCTGGTCGGCAAAAGGCATTGAAATTTCAGCGTTGTATTGAATAACTGACGCTTTTACACCTTGTTTGCGGCAATTTTCTTGCAAGAATTTAACCCGATGCGAATGAACTTCGCCTGCGACGACCAAACCAGTCCCTGCTCGCTGTGCAATCAAGCCAGTTTTGCCGCCCGGTGCCGCACAAACATCGAGAAATTTGCCTCCGCTCGGCACGCTAACCGCCAGCGCCGTCATCTGAGACGCTTCATCCTGAATGTAAATCGGGAGGTTTCGCAACGGCCCGCCTGACGAGATGTAGCAGCCATCAACAAACTCCGATCGTCGTGACGCTTTTAGTAGCAAGGCAACATCATCAGTCGGCTCGCCGATAATACGAAATGCTGTCGGCGGCTGTGTGTTATTCGCCGCCGCGAGCTTTTCTGCTTGCTGGATGCCAATCGCGTTCGCCCATTTTTCGATCAGCCACCGCGGGTGTGATTGCTCAACCGAAATTCGCTCGATCTCGTCTGTAAATGTAAGCTCGACGTTCTCGCGAGTCACGGTTCTCAGAACCGCGTTTACGAGCGATTTTGCCGATGTCTTTTTTGCACGCTGAACCAAGTTGACGCTCTCATTGATAGCAGAATACTGCGGAACTTTGGTCAAAAATCTAAGTTGATAGAGCCCGAGCCGCAAAGCAACGCACACCTCGATATCGAGTTTCTTGTTGCCCGTTAGAACATCTATCTCACGATCAAGCAAGATCTGTCGTCGCAGCGAACCCAGAACTAGTTCATGACAGAGAGCTCGATCGGCTGCGGCCAGGTTATCTTCATAAGTTGGGAGTAGAACGGACGAGTATGATTTCTCTCTTTCGATACGGAGAAGAATGTCGAATGCTGCTGTTCGGGCCGGCGAGATTTTCATCTCGCGGTTTTGTAGAGGGGATTTTTGCGTTTTGCAAGTCGCATCGAGTGGTCGGTACCGTTGCCTTTTGCAAGCGTCGCATCGACTGTCACGCGCTCATCGAAGACATAACACTCGCCCTCCCACATCGAGTCCTCGTGAGACGTCTGTTCGAGATACTTTAGAATGCCGCCGTCGAGTTGATAAACTTCTTCGAAGCCAAGTTGCTTCATATACGGCGCAAACTTTTCACAGCGAATGCCGCCGGTGCAAAACATCGCGACGCGTTTGTGTTTCTCCGGGTCTAGGTGTTCCGCAACATAATCCGGCAGGTCGCTAAACTTTATGATATCGGGATTTATCGCCCCGCGAAACGTGCCGGTTTTGTATTCGTAATCGTTTCTGGTATCGAGTAGCAGTACGTCGGGCTGCGAAATTATTGCGTTCCAATCTTGTGCGTCGACGTGCGTACCTTCGCTTAAAAAAATATCGACCTCGCGTTTCAACGTCACGATCTCACGCTTAATCTTGACGTCGATTTTTCTGAACGGTGCGACGTCGTCGAACGAAGTTTTCATCTTCAATGTAGTCTGCAATATCTGCTCGACACAGTCGATGAACTGTGCAATTTGCGCTTCATGGCCACAAACCATCCCGTTATACCCTTCGTCCGCGAGAATAATAGTGCCGCGAATTTCAGTCTCGACAAAAAGCTCTTTGACTTTTTCGCGAACGTCGGTGAGTACGCCCAACGAGGACATGTCTTTGAATTCGTAAAACGAAATTATCTCGAAATGTTCTGTTTCGCTCATCAAGTTAAAGTTCCAAATCGATCGCCGACCTTGATCGAACAACCATTCAAAAAATCGCGCGTCGCCATTCTGCGCTTTCCCTCATGCTGGATCTCGAAAATTCGCAATGATGTCCCGGCATCGCACGCAACGATCAGATTATCACCTTTTGCATCGATGATTTGACCCGGCGCACAATCGACCGTAATGTCCTCGACCGTTGCTCGCCAAATCGTGACTTTTGCATCGCCGTAACTTGTAAACGCTGTCGGAAACGGCTGAAAGCCACGCACGCGACTAGCGATCTCCGCCGCTGAGGTCCGCCAGTCAATAAGCCCGTCTTCTCTTTTCATTATCGGTGCGAGCGTCGCTCGGCTGTGGTCCTGCGGCTGCGGTTTTAGTTCATTAAGTTTAGTGAGCGTCTCGGATAACAATTCCGCCCCGAGTTGCGACAAGCGAGTCATTAGATCGACTGCGGTTTCTTCGTCGCCGATCTCTGTCGCTTTCTGCAAAAGAATGTCGCCCGTGTCGAGGCCGACGTCCATCTGCATCGTCGTTATGCCTGTCTCGGCTTCGCCGTTAGCGATCGCCCAGTTCACCGGCGCGGCCCCGCGATATTTTGGCAACAGCGAAAAATGCACGTTTATCGCGCAGCGTGGATAAGCTCCGAGAAAGCCCTCGGGCAAGATTCGACCGTACGCGACAACGACGGCAACATCAGCGTCGTGCGACCGGAAAGTCTTCAGCGCGTCGTCAGTCTTAAGTTTCGTCGGCTGCAATACCGGTAGGCTGTGTTCCATCGCACATTGTTTTACGGGCGAATACACAATTTTATTACCACGCCCCTGAGGCCGATCCGGCTGCGTGTAAACTGCAACGACCTCGTGTCCATCACCCAAAACACGTTCGAGCGACGGTACGGCGGCCTACCTGCGCTCGCTCGGCAGCCGCATCCGCGTGCTCACGCAGTCCGTGAACGCGGGCTTCGCCCGCGCCTGCAACCGCGGCGCCCGCAGCAGCACGGGCGAGCACATCGTCTTTCTGAACAACGACACGCTGCCGGTGCGCGGCTGGCTGGAGCCGCTGCTGGCCGAGGTCGCGATGCACCGCGACGTCGGCATCGTGGGCAGCAAGCTGCTCTACCCGGACGGCCGCGTACAGCACGCCGGGGTCGGCTTCGCACG
>JANOGL010000141.1:0-7559 GCA_031405985.1 Acidobacteriota bacterium
AATTCTAACTAAAAAGGAGGCAGGTTTGTTCTTTTGTCAGAACCCAGTCAACCAACCCATTCTCACACCATCGAACGTGTGCCGATCGAAGTGCGCTTGACATCCAGGGGTAACTTCATAGATGACCCCATTCTTTGCGAGTCTTTTTTATCGTTCTTCAAATCGGATTTCCAATGAACCGAACATCTCCCGTTTCGGAGATAAATATAACTCTTAGCCCGAGTTTCTCAAGGGCATCTTGGGTTCGGTTAGCCATGTTGGTGAAAACAGGGAATTCGGGAAATGCGATCGCTACAACCGAAGTCGGATGGTCGTTCTGTCGTAATATGGCGCATAGGAGAGCTTCGGAAAACCAATGTCTAGCCTGTGTAGAAGGTGCGGTTCGCTTTGGCATACCTTGTTTAGGCCCGCGTTGGTAAAACTCCGAAGGATAGCCTTTGGCCTCAATCCGAAGTTCTGTCCCGCCCTTTTGCATATGAAGGTCAACACCGGCTTGCCGCGAGGCTGTATCGGCCTTACTCACGAACGACCAGCCGAGATCTCGGAAGTGTTTTTCCAAGCTCTCGACAACATTTCCTTCCCAAAACCAATCTGTACTCATACTTGCTTAGACTAACCCGTTCGTTCTTTATCCCGCATTCCCTCGTCCCACATTCCCACGAACTCCTCCATCCGTTTCTCCTCTTCCTCTTTGGCCAGCCAAGCGCTCCTACATCACACCCACAAACGTGTGCAGGATAGAAGTGCGCTTGACTTAGGGGGTTAACTTCATAGAAGACCCCAATTCTTCGTGACCCCGATTCTTCGCCGCTAGTTCTCGTCGCCGAGTCGATGTTCTAACACCTTGATCGCGTTGCTTTCGTTGCCGTCAGGAATCCATCCATTGATTGTTCGGTACTCGTAAAATGTACCAGTATCGAAGCGACTGAGTAGATAACCTTTGCTGGTTGTTCTGCCGAGTGTTCTAGCAAAGTATAACGCTTCGCTTAAGACTTGATCTCGGTCTAGTCCTTTCGTTGGCACAAAGCCTTCAAGTTTCATCGAATTGACGAAATTCGAGGTAAGAAGGTCTTGAGGCGAGCGGAAATCAAGCGGATAGTGGCCATTGAGCCAGCGCATTGGAATTTGAACTGGATGCCTAAATTTATTTTTGTACCCATAGTCGCCCCAATCGGTCACTTCCAGAACGTCTTCACCAAGTTCACAGTTAAGAGTGACGACCCAGTGAACCGGATACAATCCTGTCACGGCTGCGAATGCTGCTCGCTTCTCGGTTAGATTCACCCGAACAAAGATTCCTGTGCTGAATCCGAGGCGTTTTCCAACACTCGCGAACATGTAAAGCCTTATCCCTTTCGGAAGGCCAACAACATCTCTCTGCTTTACAAACTGTCGAAGATCTTGGGAGTTATAGCGTTCGCAAACCCAAATACCTTTCCCGTAACCTCTGAAAACTCAAAGATTTAGGCGCGCTGCCTTTACGTTTTCCTCGAAACTTTTTTCGAGGCTTTTTTGGCCGTTTTATCGCTGTTGGGTTTACGATCTGGCGGCGGTTTGATCTTGAGCATGTCGCTCAAAGTTTCCTCAAAATCGAGCGGGATGCGTAAAGGCTGCTTAGGCTCTTTTTTTTGCTCTTTGGTCATAACAAGTCTTTACAGCCTGCGGCGACGTTCTTGTCGTTTTGTTGTTGGCCGAGCCGCAATCCAGTCAATCTTTCATTATTAACTGTCTTGAAAGTTGGCAAGGTTGCTCGCCGACGGTCTTCTTTTTCAAGGGATAAAGACCTATTTTATTAACTTTTATGCTCTTTTTGTCTGTTTGCTTCTTTTTTATTGCCAAATACCCTTGCGCGAGCTTGCTATAATGCGGCAGCGCGCGCTAGCCTAGACTTACCCCGCATTGAGGTGGTTGTATGAATACATTATCAAAAGAGCTGCAAGTCGAAGTTGATCGACGTGAGGCTGCATTTCTAACAAAATTAACGAAAGCCGGTCTTAATGACTTAGCTGCCGAATACAACGATCTTATCACGGTTCGCCAAGCTGCGGAAGTTGTAAGCAAGAAAACTCGCGCGGTTCGCAATACCACAAGAGACGCTGAGCCGCCTGCGCTTAACGGCAATGGTTCAGGCAATCTTCCCACGCCGCCCGAAGGCTTCGTTCTGAGCGACGCGGTTCGTGATGCAATCCGCGAAATTAACCAGCCGCGTTTTCGCACTTCACAGGTGTTTGAGATTTTGCAGGCCAAATTTCCGCACTATATCACGCTCGAAAAGAAGCCGTCGGTATCCGCTACATTAAGCAATCTCGCACCCGGAGAGATTGAAAAGGAAACAGACGCTCAGCGTAAGGTTTGGTTCACAGTCGTAAAACTGCGTGGCGATAATTAAGCCTTTGGCTTTTTGATCTTGAAAAGTTTGAGGGTTTCCCTTTTACCTCAAAAGTTCTGCAATGATGCAGAAAACGCCGGTGGTAGCACACCGGCGCATTAACTAAAAGGGGGTAAAATACGTGAAATTTGTATTTTACTTGGTTAGGGCAACGGTGACTTTGATCGTAAAAGACAATGGCAACATCGTTCTAACGGTCGAACCACCTTAACCCTTAATGAGCTACGGTCTGCAAAGGCCGTAGCATTTCAAGATCGTGTAACTAGCATTGTAAGTTAGTAACACGAATTGCAGCGGGTCAGCACCTCGCACAGTATGTGAGCGTTGGCTCGTTGCAATTATTTCAAACGCGGGCGTGGCGTAACTTGGTAAACGCGCCGGACTAGGATTCCGGTGGTCGCAAGACCGTGCAGGATCGTGCCCTGCCGTCCGCATCTTTATTATCGCCGAAAATGGCGGTGTTAGCAAGAGATTATGAATCCCCAACAGCAACGAGTTAGCGCATTTACGTTTGAGTTTACTCATTTAGCTCCCCAATTATTGACACCAATCGGTATATCTACGCCTTTTGATCCCGCGACCCCGCTTGATAAACGGCCAAAGATCAAGGAGGTTCAGGCGTTGTGGGATACTGGAGCAAGCGGTTGCGTAATCACCAAAAGGCTCGCGGCAAAGCTCAATTTGATTGCTGTGGGAACTGGGACATCAAAAGGAATTGGTGGCGAACATCAGTGTTCAACTTTTGTCGTCAATTTGTTTCTGCCTAACGGGATTGCATTCGCAGGGGTTATGGTTAGCGACAGTCCACTTGAAGATAATTTCGACGTTATCATTGGCATGAATGTTATCACTCAGGGCGATATGGCACTTTCCCATGTCGGTGGCAAAACACTCTTTTCATTTCGGATGCCGTCCATCCAAAAACTCGATTTTGCGCCTAAGCAGACACATGTCAACATCCCCGTTCCCAAGCGGCGGCCCAACGACCCTTGCCATTGTGGGTCAGGACGTAAATTCAAGAAGTGTCACGGTGCGCGAGCCTAGACGGAAAGCGTAGCGACAGAAACTGTATACGCGCCGGGACCTTCCTGACAGGGCTGTATCATAACCTTGCCAAGCTGATCATTACGCTGTGCGGATAGGTATGCGTCTAGCGGAGTATCAAAGACGCCGATAACTTTCTCATTCTCAATCGTGAGAATCTTGCCTAAATATTTTTTAACAAGTGCGTCCTGATTTGTGATGAAAAATTGTAGTTCTTTCTCAAACATAAATTTTATGATGCGAGTAAGAAGTCGTCACGATGCCCAAACTGCGCGCAACATTGTTGCGCCTTTTCTATTTTATACTTCTATCCCTGTAAGTCAATGATTATTGTTTATGAGAGGCAGCATGTCAAGACTTCTTAACAGGGTCGCTATACCGCAGTCTTTTACCGCCGACAATCGCGATAGCCTCTGCCGTGCGCTCGCCGTCGCTAATTTTGCGATGATTCCAACGAAAATCAAACTCCGCGAGATAGCGGTGTAAATGCTTTTTCGACCAATGATGATGTATGCCGATCACACCCCGCTTTAACAAAGCGTGAACGCTCTCGCTTGTGTTTACATGACACTCGCCGCGAACGTATTCATTTGCCGAGTGATTGACTGCTTCGTGCTTTGCAAACCTGGAGCCGACTTCACGATAACCGCGATGTTCGTCTGTCATTAAACTTGCAGTTAGAGCTACATTTTCTCTAAGGATTCTGCTCAGGTTTTCGCCGCTAACGTGTTCGACGTGCCGCGTCTTAACCTTGCTGCCACGTTCAACAAGTGTCACGACCGCAGCTTTACCAGTTGCACCGCCGCCGACAATCTTTTTAGCGCGCTCCTTTGCGTGCATGTTTTTGCTCTTACCGCCGAGATAGGTTTCATCGACTTCGACAACGCCCTTGAGCTTTCCGAATAAAGGTTCTTGGCTCATTGCATAGCGGATTCGGTGAGCCATAAACCACGCCGTTTTGTAGTGTCTCTTTTTCCATTGACCGTTCGGTGTCTTTTCTTTTATCTCACCCCAAAGCGTTCGCATTAGCTGTAATGCAGATACGCCTTTCTTTGAACTGCATATCATGTGCAGTGCCATTAGCCATTTTCCGAGCGGTATGCGCGTTCCCTCGAAGATCGTGCCGACCGTCACCGTGAATTGCTTGCGGCAGTCCGCGCACTTCCAAAGTCCTTTGCGGGTTTTTGATCCCTCTTTCGGCGTGATCTTATAAGCACGAACGCCTTCGCAATGCGGGCATCTTACGCCGTCGCGCCAACGCAATCTTTCGAGTAATTCGCGGGCTGCGTCATCATCATTAAAAACGGCTGCTATTTCGTGAAATTCAACTGAATAAGTCATTGTTCGTATCCTCTACTAAGGAAAGGATACTAAACGGATGTGGGTGTGTCAAGTCTATAATTCCCAAGATCTTCATACATCCTGCGTTGCTCGTCCTTCGCGGGAAACTCGATCGAAATTCCTTCTAAGTCTTTCTTGCTTTTCCCGGGAGACGAAACAAAATCGTAGTCAATGAAGCTTGTAGGCTTACTAGTTGACAGAAACATCGAAATGACCTGCTTAATGATTCGAAGCGGGTGCAAATCTCTGAATTCGAGGAGTACGTCCTGGTTAACGTTAGAAGGACAAGCATGAGTCTCGATTAAGCGGATGAGTTCTACATAGTCGGCTCCAAACTGGCGGCCAGTTTTGTTATTACATCGTTCGCACAATGTGAAGTAAACCATTCCGCCCGAGCTTTCTGTCGAAACTTTCGCGATGCGATTTTGTCCTTTCTTCGTTTCCGGTTTGGTGACGACGAAGGCTCCCGAATTAAGAGCACTTTGAGGCGGGACGTGTTCCTTGGTGAACTTCCCGACGCGACCGCAAATGCGACACCGACCATAATGCTTCTTACGGAAGGTTTCGGTTGCTGTAGGTTTCTTCATTGCTCCTCCACCATCGAAAACTAAAAAAGGCCCCGCTCTTTCGAGCGAAGCCTTTTCAAACTAACTACACTCAGGAAGTTACATTCCCATGCCCATGCCGGAAGCCAATTAAAAAGTAAAAGGGCAAAAGGCAAAAGTTTAAGACCTCCAAGCATTTGACGCCGCGACCTTGTCGTCCTGGACATCTGCGATCATGGCTTCTGTCGGCGGCATCATGCGGCAAACTCAAAGATAGGCGTCTCGATCGTCTTCTTCGGCTTTTTGCCTGTCAGGATTATTTTTTGCAGACGATCAACCGTTTCGGGCGCGAAAAACTCTTCGCCGGTTTCCACACAAACCCTCGCCGGCACATTCTCGATAATGTAAAATTTTCCGTCCTTTTCGAGAGTGTAAGTGACTTGCTCATCTCTCATTGTTTCGTTCTTCATATTCTAACCCTCGTTTGCTTGACGCCTTTTTCGAAAGTCGATCCATAAGTCTTCATCCGGCTCGTAAAGCGTAATTATCTTCAATATATCGCGATCACCTGACGTGCAATGTACATGTATTGGCCGTCCAGCGTTCGTAAATCCAAGTATCAAACAGCTCGGACCGTATTTGTCCTCCGGATAGTCTTCGATGATCGTTCCGTTTTCAATCGATTCGGCAAGTTCGCCGATGGAAATACTCCTTAAAATACTTTGATCGACCGCGTGTTTTGAGAACTCATAAAGTCCGTCTGTAACCCTGCGGCGAATCTTCTCTATCATCTAGTGAATTATACAGCAAAAAGGCCCCGGCGGTTGCCGAGGCCTTTTGTTGTATCCACGCTTTGGACTGCGTGAGTATGCGAACCACCCCGTCACCGAAGCGGTGCCACCCCTCCTTAACCAAGGCGGGGAGCTTTTTACATTCCCATGCCCATGCCGCCCATGCCGCCGCCCATGCCGCCCATGTGGTCGCCGCCCTTATCGTCGGGGAGGTCGGCGATCATTGCCTCGGTAGTGAGCATAAGGCCGGCGATCGAAGCTGCATTCTGCAGAGCCGTGCGGGTGACCTTTGCGGGGTCGATGACGCCTGCTTTGATGAGGTCCTCGTAAACCTCGGTCGCTGCGTTAAAGCCGAAAGCGTCTTTGCCGCCCGCGACTTTTTCGACGACCACCGCGCCTTCCATACCGGCGTTACCGGCAATGCAGCGAAGCGGTTCCTCGAGAGCACGACGAACGATGTTTACGCCGAGCGTTTCGTCGTTGTCATCGCCTTTGAGTCCGTCGAGCGCTTTCGCAGCACGCACTAGCGAAACGCCGCCGCCTGCGACGATGCCTTCTTCGACAGCAGCACGCGTGGCGTGCATCGCGTCCTCGACACGAGCCTTTTTCTCCTTCATCTCGGTCTCGGTTGCGGCACCGACTTTGATAACGGCGACGCCGCCGACAAGTTTAGCAAGACGCTCTTGCAGCTTTTCGCGGTCGTAGTCGGACGAAGTTTCGTCGATCTGCGTGCGAATCTGCTTGACGCGGCCGTCGATGTCCTTGCCCGAACCGCCGCCTTCGACGATGGTCGTGTTCTCTTTGTCGATCGTGATCTTTTTGGCTTTGCCGAGGTCTTCGAGTGTGATCGCCTCGAGCTTGATGCCGAGATCCTCCGAAATGACCTTGCCGCCCGTGAGCGTCGCGATGTCCTCGAGCATTGCCTTGCGGCGGTCGCCAAAGCCCGGCGCTTTCACCGCAGCAACGTTGAGCGTTCCGCGAAGTTTGTTGACGACCAATGTCGCGAGCGCCTCGCCCTCGACATCTTCGGCGATGATCAACATCGGACGACCCATCTTCGCAACTTGCTCCAAGATAGGCAGCAGGTCGCGCATATTCGAGATCTTTTTCTCGTGGATCAGGATGTAAGGCTCTTCGAGAACGGCTTCCATTCTGTCCGCATCAGTCACGAAATACGGCGAGAGATAGCCGCGGTCGAACTGCATTCCCTCGACGACTTCGAGCAAGGTCTCCATCGTCTTGGACTCTTCGACGGTGATGACGCCGTCTTTGCCGACCTTGTCCATCGCCTCTGCGATGATCGTGCCGATCGTCTTGTCCCCGTTCGCCGAGATCGATCCGACATTTGCGATGTCATCGCCGGCAACCGGCTTCGCCTGTTTGTGAATGTCTTCGACAATCACGGCGACGGCCTTTTCGATGCCGCGTTTGAGCGCCATCGGGTTTGCA
>JANOGL010000205.1:0-2634 GCA_031405985.1 Acidobacteriota bacterium
GGCGGACTCGTTGACGGCAAGATGGTCCTCGATTCCGAAGCGATGGTCAATGGTAAAAAGACGATCAACCGGATGACGATCTCGAAACTCGCAGATGGCAGTGTGCGCCAACATGGCGAGACTTCGGCCGACGAGGGCAAGACGTGGACGACGTCGTTCGATTTTACTTACGTGCGCAAAAAATAGGAGGCAATATGAAGCGTCGAGAAAGATTTATGTTATTGGCAATCGCGGTGTCGGCGGTGTTCGGTGTTGTCGGGCTCGGCACCGGCGCGTCCACCGAAAAGTTTCGTGTCAGTGCACAAACTTCTCCGACGCCGACGCCGGCAGCCACGCCGGTATTCGACCAAGCAGCTGCACTGGCAAAACTGCGCGAGCAGATAAAAGGCAAGGAAAACGACCTTGCGCCAACCGTCTTTAAGAACATCCAGACGATGAAGAACACCCCTGCGGGCCGTCTGCTAGCAGTTATGGAGCAGGGCTTTGCAAAATCGCTTGGCGTGAATTGCACGCACTGTCACGTTCCTGACAAGTGGGAGGCCGAGGACAAGACGCAAAAACAGACCGCCCGCGATATGTCGGCGATGGTCTCGACGATCAATCGAGAGCTTTTGAAGAACATTAAGAATCTCAAGAGCGAGATGCCGTTGGTCAATTGCACGACGTGTCATAGGGGCGAAGTGAAACCGGCCTTGAATCTTCCGCCTGCCGGCCCGAAAATTTAGACGAGAAAGCAAAAATATGAAGAAAATGGGCTTATTTGTTTTGGTGTGCGCGTGTTTGCAGGGGTTCGTTTTTGGGCAGACGGTCACGCTGGAATCGTATTTGAAGGCCCGGCCCATTCTCGATAACGCAGTCGCGGCATATGGCGGTTTGAAGGAGCTTCGATCGATCGAGAACGTGTCTTTTCGCATCGAGGGCGACACGGTGCATCGCAATCAGAGCAAACGCACTTTTATGTCCGAGCGGACACCGTACAAAGCGTCATTCATCATCGATGCCAAGAACACACGCTATCGCCAACTGCAGGACGGCCATTATCCGGGCGGATTCGATTGGGTAAATGGTTTTGCCATTAACAGGAGCGATGGCGTCAGCTGGGATATGCTTCGCAACACTATGAGCACGATCCCAAATCTGCCGCCGGCGAATTTTCGTAGCCGGTTAAGGGTCTTTCCTCATTTTGTGATCCTCAATGCGCTCGAGCGCGTCTCGCGGCTTCGCTATATCGGCCGTACGAAGTTTGACGGCCGCGCTCACTCGGTAGTCAGTTATGCAAACGAAGATGGGCTAGAGATCTCTTTGTACATCGACAACAAGACCGGCCTTTTGTCAAAATACGAGACGCTCGGGACGGATGTTTTTGCGGGTGATGTTGTTACTGAGATGATCTTCACTGGCTACAAACAGGAAGGCTCGCGAATAGTTCCTTCGGGGCGCATCGATCGTCGCGGCGGCGAAATGACCAATGATTTTCGGATTGCCGATATAACCTTCAATCAGGTACTGACCGAAGATGACTTTAAGGCTCCCAAAGGAATGCGTATGCTCGCTCCGGGGCCCGCAGCCGGACAGGGAGCGACGAAATACGCTGACAATATCTATACGATCAATGTAGCGGGGTACAACGTGCTCGTGGTCGGTTTTAAGGATTATGCCTTCGTGATGGAAACTCCCGGCAGCGACGCGGTATCACGGCAAGCGATCGCTGAGGTCAAAAAGCTCTTTCCCGACAAGCCGATCAAATATTTTGCCGTAACGCATCACCACGACGACCACGCAGGCGGAGTGCGCACATACATTGCCGAGGGTGCAACGCTGATCGGACTACCCGGCGAAAAAACATTTTTCGAGAAGGTCGTTAAGAGCGTCTTCACGATAGATCCAGATTCGCTTACGCAGAACCCGCAGCCTCTGAAATGGGAATCAATCGCTGACCGCAAGCGCCTTCTTACCGACGGCACGACCACCGTCGAGCTCATCGACATCGGGCCCGGCGGACATACGGACGAAATGCTCGTCGCATATCTGCCGAATGAGAAACTTATTTTCCAGGGCGATCTGCTTAATCGTCCGGCAAACAACGATCCCGCGACGATAAACGACACTACAGTTCATTTTGCAAACTGGCTCGAAAGGTCAAAGCTCGACGTGACCCGCATAATCGGCGTTCACGGCCCGCCATCGACGCTGGACGAGCTTCGGAAGGGTGTCGTCGATAAGCAAAGCGCAAACAAATAAGGTGCCGCGTACGCGATCACGGTCAAACGCCCGCGTTCGTAATTCCGCAGCTCTCCGGTTACAATCGAACTACTTCAAAAAATTCTGGAGAACAAGATGCGTAAAATCCTTATTGCCTCGTTTCTTATCTTTTCAATTTGTGCGCCGTCTTTTGCTATCGACATGAGCCGCGAGATCGAGGCGGCGACCACGAAGATAATGCCTCAGATCATCCAGTGGCGGCGCCACATTCATCAAAATCCGGAGCTTGGAAATCGCGAGTTTCAGACGGCGAAGTATATCGAGGCGCACTTGCGAAAACTCGGATTCGAAGTTCGCACCGGCATTGCAAAAACCGGCGTCGTCGGCGTTTTGAAAGGTGTACAACCGGGGCCGGTTATCGGTCTTCGTGCA
>JANOGL010000251.1:0-2078 GCA_031405985.1 Acidobacteriota bacterium
TGCGCTCGACGGCACTGGAGTTTGGCTGATCTCGGACGAAATTTATAGTGATCTGTATTTTGGCGAGCGGCCGCGTTCGGCGAGCGAATTTTACGATAAGACCATTATTGTGAGCGGCTTGTCGAAGTCGCTGTCGATGACCGGTTGGCGTTTGGGCTGGGCCGCGAGCAAGGACGCGGGCGTTATGGAAGCGATACAGGTGCTGCATGGTTTTACGACCGTGTGTGCCGCGACGATCGTTCAAAAAGCAAGTTTACTCGCGTGGACAGACGAGGCCGAGACGGCAAAACAGCACGCTCGCGACGTTTACAAACAGCGCGGCGAGTTTCTTGTCGATCTGTTCGAAAAGGAGATGGGTCTGCACGCAACGTCGCCCGAAGGAGCGTTTTACACGATGCTCGATGTCCGCTCGCTTGGCGACGATATCGAAGTCGCGGAAAAATGTCTGCAAAACCGCGTCGTCACCGTTCCGGGCGTTGCATTCGGCACAGAAGCAAAAGGCTTTTTGCGGATTTCGTTTTGTAATACTGAAGAAAGAATGGTCGAAGGGGTGCGGCGAATGAAGGAGGCTCTATC
This sequence comes from Acidobacteriota bacterium, assembly GCA_031405985.1. GTDB lineage: Bacteria > Acidobacteriota > Blastocatellia > Pyrinomonadales > Pyrinomonadaceae > OLB17. The sequence goes on from JANOGL010000251.1 coordinate 577, forward strand.
GTTGTGAAGTTGATCCCGTTCGGACTCGTATTTGCATCGGCAATATTTTGCAGCACGATCCGCAATAAGATCGATCCGACGCCAACCCCGCTGCCGACGCTTGGGCCAACGCCGCAGCCAAGTAGTACTGGATCGCCGACAACGATCGCTGAAATGGAAATACCGGTCAACCAAGAGCCGGTTCCTCCTCCCCGTAGAACTGTTTCAGGTGGCATCTTGAACGAAAAAGCAAAATCGCTACCAAAACCCGATTATCCGGCTGCGGCAAAGGCCGTTAGGGCTACCGGTACAGTGACTGTCCAGATTTTGATCGATAAAACTGGGAAGGTAATTTCCGCAAGTGCGGTAAGCGGCCATCCTCTTTTACGCTCGGCCGCTGAGCAAGCGGCACGAAAAGCCGAGTTTGAACCGCACCTGCTCTCAGGCCAGCCAGTAACGTTTTCAGGCGTGGTTACTTATAGGTTTCCTCCGAAATGAAGTTATTTGACGATAGTTTTCGAGCAGAAAATACAGAGTTGGAATTCTGGGTGCGACGGGCACGGTTGGGCGGTATTGTGTTCGATCGGTTCTGCAAAACTCAGAGGCGAGTGGTCGTAGAAGTGCAACGACGCTTAGAACTTTGACTTTTCCGGGTCTTGTCGATTTGAAAACAAGGAAACTATTTCGATCTGTCTCTCTTTAACGCGGTAGTACAAGCTATTGAGCCGCAGGATGACAACGCGTCTGACGCCTTTTCGGCGTGGTGATTCGGGGAATATTGCGGGGTGGGTTGCGATTAGTGCAAGCGTTGATTCGATCTTATTAGCGAGCCGCTTAATTTCACGTTCCTAAAAATTCTCCTCAAGGTACGAGACTGTTTGACGAAGTTCGCCGAGAGCGTGATCAGTCCAAACGACTTTATAACCGCTTTTCATAGATCGACCGAGCTTCGGCATGAGATTTTAGTTTGCCGGCGTCGGCATCGGCGAGACCACGGTCGATCGAGGCCTTTTCTGCCTCGGAGATTTCATCCCACCAATCCTGGTCACTCTGGTCCTTTAGATCTGCGATCTTTTCGAGCAACGTGGCATCGTCAATCACGGACAGCCATTGGATAAGTTCGATTTTGCGCTCTTGTAAGTTCGTCGCCATACGCCGATATTAGCATATCTTGTATTACCAATTGTATTACTAAAATTCTGATTCTTTGCGAGCGACAATCGAAAATGAGACTATAAATTTTCGAGGTTCTTGCGCTTATGAAGAAATACCGAGTAGGAATTTTAGGTGCGACGGGCACGGTTGGGCAGCGGTTTGCGCAGCTGTTGGAAGATCATCCGCAGTTTGAGATCACGGCGTTGGCTGCGTCGGACCGCTCGGCGGGGAAGGTCTATTCAGAGGCGTGCGCGTGGAAGCTGCCGGGCAAGATTCCTACGAATGTTCGCGATATCGTAGTGACGCCGATCGAGCCGCCGCTTGATTGCGACATTGTTTTTTCGAGTTTGCCCTCTAGCGTTGCGCGC
>JANOGL010000255.1:0-13169 GCA_031405985.1 Acidobacteriota bacterium
CGCCCACGGCGGTAAACAGGGACTCCACAGACTCGCGCGTGATATTGCGCGTGATGAAGACGATCCGGGTCGAGCGGTCGGTGTCGCGCCAGCCGTTCAGCGTCACGGGCGGATGAATGACGTGCTGCGCCGCCTGCAGGATTACGGGGCCGGATTCGCCGGCGACGTTGACGATACCCTTGATGCGCAACAAGTCGGGCCCGCGCAGCGCCGTCAATGTCTGCAGCGCCGCATTGAGGCTGTCCCAGGTGAAGGGCTGAACGAATCTCAGGCTGAAGGCACGGATCGCCGCGTCGTGATTGCCCTTGAGCTTTTTCCCAAGATAGGTATTTCCATCACCGAGCCAGCGATCGAGTTCCGCGGGGAGGGCCTTCGCGCTTCCGGGCCCGAGATTGACCAGCAATGCCGGATCAATCTCGCCCTGAATGGCGCTTGTGATGCTGACGTAGGGATTCAGCGTTTTCAGTCTGGAATTCAATTCCTTTGTAACTTCACGAGCGGCCAGGTCAGTTTTACTCAAGACAATCCGGTCGGCCACCGCCGCCTGCTTCACCGCTTCGGGCATGGTGTCGAGCTGGCCCATGCCATTGACCGCATCCACCACGGTCACCACTCCGTCGAGGCGGAACTGGGCGCCGAGCAGGCCGTCGCTCTGCGCAAAATCGCACGCGCCCGAAGTCGTGCAAAAGGAACGTATGCTTGCCGGCCTATCGATCGTGATGGCCGCGATCGGCATCGTCATCGGCTTTGCCCTGTTTTTGAAGACTCCGCTTCGCAAGATACCAAAGATACTCGAAGAAAAATGGCGCCTCGACGAATTCTACAATGGCTACATCGTTGACCCGATCACAAATCTCTCGACGCGTGGGCTTTGGAAAGGCTTCGATCTCGGCTTTATCGACGGCATTGTCCACGGCATCGGACATTTTGTGATGGAGATCGGCAACTTGGTGCGTGGCATTCAGGTCGGCTTTGTGCGTTCGTACGCGGCGATCATTTTGCTCGGCGCGATCGCCGTACTTGGGTATTTTATTTATTACGGGTTGAAGCTCGTAGGATGAAGTTCAAAGTTCCAAGTTCAAGGTTCAAAGTTTTTTCTGACAACCTTGAACTTTGAACCTTTAACTTTGAACTTAATTTATGGATTTTATTGCTGAAAATCTTTTAACGATTCTGATTCTGCTGCCAGTTGTCGGCGCATTGTTAACGCTCGCCCATCAAATGTTCTGGAAGCAGGAATCGCAGCTTAAGTGGCTGACGCTTGGGTTCACGGTGTTGAATTTTATCGTCTCACTGTTTTTGTTTTTTGACAGAGGCGTTGCGGGGCCGAGCGGGTTTTACTTCGAGCAGAACGTGCCGTGGATCAAGGCCATCAATACAAATTATCACGTCGGCGTTGACGGCCTGAGCTTCTGGCTTGTGATACTGACGACATTCATCATGCCGATTGCGGTGATCTCGACGTGGCACGCGGTTTCGAAACGCGCGGCGGCGTTTTACGTATCACTGCTGCTGATGGAGTCGGCGATGATCGGCGTTTTTGTCTCGCTCGATCTGCTTGTGTTTTATCTTTTCTTTGAAGCATCGCTCGTGCCAATGTTTTTCCTGATCGGCGTCTGGGGTGGTGAGAATCGCATCTACGCGGAGATCAAGTTCTTTATTTTTACAGCTTTTGGCAGCTTGCTAATGCTCGTCGCGATCATCGCGATGTATTACATCTACGCCGATCAAACCGGACTTGGCGGCTCGTGGGATTTTGTCGCGATACTTGCGGCGATGACGACCGGCCAGCTCGTGCTCGCGCCGCAAACGGGCATGCTGCTGTTCCTCGCATTCGCGCTCGCGTTTGCGATCAAGGTGCCGCTCTTTCCGTTTCACACATGGCTGCCCGACGCACACACCGAAGCACCGACCGCAGGCTCCGTCATCCTCGCGGCTGTTTTGCTCAAGATGGGAACGTACGGCTTGATGCGATTTAACTTTGCGCTCTTTCCCGATCAAGCCCGCGAGACGGCGTGGATCTTTATCACGCTCGCGATCATCGGCATCATCTACGGGGCGCTCGTCGCGATGGTGCAGCCCGACGTCAAGCGCCTCGTCGCGTATTCGTCCGTCGCACACATGGGGTTTGTGGTCTTGGGAATGTTCTCGTTTACCGAGATGGGAATGCAGGGCGCGGTCTATCAGATGCTCAATCACGGCGTCTCGACCGGCGCGCTCTTCCTGCTCGTCGGCTTTATTTACGAACGCCGTCACACGCGTGAGATCAGCGAATTCGGCGGTCTGGCGAACGTGATGCCGATCTATGCGACCGTTTTTATCATCACCGTCCTGTCCTCCGTCGGTCTGCCATTCCTGAACGGCTTTGTCGGTGAGTTTTTGATAATGGTCGGCATGTTCCAGTCGCACGCACTGAGCGTCTATCCGGGCTGGAATTGGAATTATGTCGCGACGATGCTCGCAGGAACGGGCGTGATCTTTGCTGCGGTTTATCTGCTTTGGATGGTGCAGCGAGTATTTTTTGGCAAGGTCACGAACGACAAGAACAAGACGCTCGTCGATCTATCTTGGCGTGAGATCGGGCTGATGATCCCGCTGCTGATATTGATGGTTTACATGGGCGTGTTTCCAAAACCGTTTTTGAAACGCACCGACGATACCGTCAAAGCAATTCAGGAGCGCGTAATGCAGCGTGCCGGCGGGGAAATTGAAAAAGCCGAGATTAAAACTGAGCCGTAATGACAAAGAGATTAATTGCAATCTTCGCGATCTTTATTGGAGTGTGTTCTGCGGCGAGCGGCCAAACATTCTATGGCTCGACAGATTTGAAAACTTTTCGCGACGGACGTGACAAGGAATTTCGTAACCGAGCAGAGTCGCCGCTAAAAGACGAGGATTTTGCGGCGTTTAGGGGATTGAATTACTACGCGCTCAACAACGCATTTCGAGTGACGGCCACGTTAAAGCGAAGGGCTGATGCGAAATATTTTCAGATGCCGACATCGTCGGGCCTGACGAAAAAACTTGTTAAGTACGGAGTTTTGACATTTAAATTTAATGGTAAATTAACGACGCTGAGCGTTTATCAGAGCGACTCTGTGACCCGAGAGAAGTTTCCTGAGTACGCTCACCTGTTGTTTATTCCGTTTAAGGACGCGACAACCCGCACCGACACTTACGGCGGCGGCAGATACATTGACATCGTGACGCCAAAAGACAACAAAGTTATTTTGGATTTCAATCTCGCGTACAATCCGAATTGTGCATACGGCAGCGACAAATACAGTTGTCCGATTCCGCCGCGAGAAAATCGCTTGAGCGTTGCGATCAAAGCTGGTGAAAAACGGTATTTCTATTCGGGCTACGAAAAGACGCATTGAATTTTAGAAGATAATGACTACGCTATTTCTTACAGATCTGATCGAGCCGAACACGAGCATCGCGGTAATTATGCCCGAGCTTGTCGTGGCCGCCGCCGGCGTCATCGTGATGCTTTACGACAGCTTTTTTCCGAAGCAAAAAACTATTTCCGGCATGATCGCTCTCGCCGGATTGCTGCTCGCCGGCGTGTTGATTGTCAGCATGTGGGGAATAGGCCCGCTGCTATCGTGGAACGGAATGATCGCGCACGACAATCTTCGGCTGAGCTTTTCGCTTGTCTTTTTGTTCGTGTCGGCGATGACGGTGCTTGTTTCGACCGTTTGGGTCGAGCGCGAAAACGTGCCCGTCGGCGAATATCACGCGTTGCTACTGTTCGCGACATTCGGCATGATGATGATGTCGGCGGGCAATGATCTCGTCGTGATTTTCCTCGGCCTCGAAACGCTCTCAATCGCAACCTACGTGATGGCGGGCTTGCGTAAATCCGATCTCAAATCGAACGAATCGGCGATGAAGTATTTCATCCTCGGCTCGTTTGCATCGGCGTTTTTGCTTTACGGCATGGCGCTCGTTTACGGAGCGACAGGCGCGACGAATTTAACGCAGATCGCGGAAAGAATCGTGAATCCGAACTTCCCCGCTTTGCTGCTCGTCGGCGGCGCGATGATGATCATCGGTTTCGGTTTTAAGATCGCGATGGCTCCGTTTCACGTTTGGACGCCCGATGTTTACGAGGGCGCACCGACGCCGATCACAGGTTTTATGGCCGCCGGACCAAAGGCCGCTGCCTTTGCATCTTTTTTAAGAATCTTCGTGCTCGGCTTTCCGCTCGTCGCAGGCGCGTCCGCGTCCGCGTATCTGCATCAGTCATGGATCACTGCGTTGACTGTGATGGCGATGATCACGATTATCGTCGGCAACGTCGCGGCGATCATGCAGACTAACGTAAAGCGGATGCTCGCGTACTCGTCGATCGCTCACGCAGGCTATGCTCTTGTCGGTTTTGTCGGCGCCGGTCTTGCAAAAACAGCTGCTGAGCGCGACGCGGGAATCGCGTCCGTCGCGTTTTATATGCTGACTTACGCGGTGACGAATATCGGCGCGTTCGCGATTGTCGCCTTGCTTGCTGAAAAAAACGACCGGCGATGTGAATTCGAAGATTACAACGGCATCGGCTTTAAATCGCCCGTACTTTCGTTCTCTCTGTCGCTATTTATGCTCAGCTTGCTCGGTCTTCCACTCACGGCCGGTTTTATGGGCAAGATCTTTGTGTTCGGTTCGGCTCTCGGCACGGGCAACGTGCTCGTCACCGTGCTTGTCGTCGTCGCGGTGATCGGTTCGGCCATTTCGGCGTATTACTATCTACGGCTGATCGTCGTTATGTTTTTCCGCGAGCGAACGACGACGTGGCGTGAGCCAAAAATGCCGACCGGCCTCGCCGTCGCACTTGTTATCACCGTGGTAGGCGTTTTGTATTTTGGCCTATTTAGCAACAGCGTGATCGAACGCTTTTCTAAATCGCCAACTTACTCAGAGCGAATTGCAACGCGTTAAGTCACAATGTTTACCGAGCTTGACACAATTACGTGGCCCCGTAAGGCGACGCACGATTTTTTTCGCGACTACGCCGATCCGTTCTTTAATTTCACGTCAAACGTTGACGTCACACGGTTGTATACTTTTTGCAAAGATAACAATCTCGCGTTCTCGCTCGCCGCTCTTTATTACACACTTGTCGCCGCCAATGGGATTCGCGAATTTAGAATTCGCTTGATGGACGGCCGCCTTGTCGAGTTCGACCGCATTCATGCAACGCAGACAATCTTGAACGACGACGAGACGTTTTCGTTTTCGTACTACGAGATGAAAAGCGACGTGTTCGAATTCGTCACGGCGGGACGGGCGGCAGTCGAGAAATACAAGGCGTTAAAATCCTTCGATGTCGAAGCAGATCGGCTCGATCTTATCTATTACTCCGTGATTCCGTGGGTTTCGTTCACCAGTTTCAAACACGCGAGCCGGATGGATCGCGATCTGACAATTCCGAAGATCGTGTTCGGCAGAATTTTTGATGACGGCAGCACAAAAAAAATGCCGCTCTCGGTCGAAGCAAACCACGCGATCATGGACGGCATTCACGTCGGCAAATTTTTTAACCGTTTTCAGGAGCTCGTTGATAATGTCTAAAGCGGTTGACGCGATCAAAGCCGAGCTCGGCGACGACTGGGTGCCTCGTATTTATCAAGATCGAGTTCGCAGCGACCGGACACGTGCATATGAACTAGAAATAGCCGTGCGTGAAAATCTTGCGACGATACAATACACGCTTCTCGGAATTGAATTGAAAGTTGGCCGGCGGCGGTTTTCGTGCCCCGAGCTCGCGACCGCTCGTTATTTACGCGTGTTCGCACGCATCGGCGCGCGTAAATTTGCAATTCCATACGACATATCGCAGATTTCGGCGATCGCGGACGAACTCGAAACAGGCTGGCACCGCTCGTTATTGATGCTGGAAAAAAAGAACGGATCGCGAACGTCGCTGATCCGTGCAATGCGCGACGAAATCACAGCGATCGGCCCCGGTGAACCAATGCCGTTGTTTGACCGGGAGACGAGGCAAAAGACAAAAAGTGAAAAGGTGAAAGAGTGAAAATGGCAAGTTTTCTGGCGAAGAAGTTTACCTCTTTTTCACTTTTCCTCTTTTCCGCTGTTATAATTTAGCGATGCGCGATCTGGCGCCAAATGACGAAGATATCTCTGTTATGTTTGATGCCGTGACAAAGGCGACCGAGCCCGAGAGGCTGCCTTTTCCATACAATAAGAGCACATTTTGCCTTTACGAGCCGATAGAAAAGAAGATCGAGCACGCAAAGGTTTTGATCGTCAACGATCTGCTTCGTTACGAATCCGACATCTCGGACCTCGCGCGCAAAGATTGGAATGGTTCGACCGAGGCAAAACTCGAGTTCGAGCGCAAAGTTTCAGGCATGGCGTGCAACAACATTGCGAAGAATGTTCTGCGGCTCGTCAAAAACCCAAAGACGATGACCGTACATCTCTCAGAGATCGCCGACGCGGCAAAGCAATTTCAACCGGATGCGATCGTGATGAGCGGCACATTCGCCGACTTTGATTATTACAATCCCGAACACATCGCGTCTTTTACAAAATTTATTCAGAAAACAAAAATTCCCGTGCTCGCGATCTGCGGCGCCCATCAGCTCGTCGCAATTGCTTTCGGTGCTAGATTAAAGACTCTCGACGATCTCGATCTCGCCGCAAAGCGCACCGACCGTCTTATCGAATATCAATATCGTTTTGTAAAAATTGTCGATAAATCAGACCCGATCTTCGAGGGAAATGACGACACGCGTTCGGGCATCTGGCAGGAATATACGACCGAGGACGACATTCTTCGTGTCTGGCAAAATCACGGCGTTCAGGTCGATGGCCTACCGAATGGCTTCAAACTTCTCGCGACATCTTATCTCTGCAAAAACCAAATGATGGTGAAAAACACTAACGGCCAGCTAATCTACTGCGTTCAGTTTCACCTCGAAAAATCCTTCGAAGATTGGTCAAAAAATCCAACCCGATGGGAACACCCAAACGAAAGCCGTGACGGCCGTATTCTTTTCGAAAATTTCTTAAACCTCGCACTGAAACATTTGTCGTAGTTAATTATTGCTTTGATTTATGATAAGCCAATGTTTGTTGATTTTAGTCATTCTTGCTGGCTTAACAACAGCTTCTTATGCGCAAAGTAAAATCCCACGCTTCGACCAATACCCCGTATTCAAAAAGTTTTTCGGTAAGCCCGCGTCGGTAAATTTGCGAAGTCACCCAATGGCTAGAAAATACCGGACGATGTTGAGACAAGCCGTCAGAGAGGATGGTATAAACTTTGCCGGACACTATATCGCTACAACATGGGGCTGCGGTACTCAATGTCAGTATGTCGCTATTATTGATGCAAGAAATGGCAAAGTTTATTTTGCACCGTTCAATACTGGTTATGGTATCAGTTTTCGCTTAAATAGCCGTTTGCTGATCACTGAGCCACCAGAAAAATTAAACGAGCGCTTTATGGAAGATGAGCCCCACAGACCTGATTCTGTTTATTTTAAGTGGAACGGTAAACAACTGATTTTATTATTTCCGAAAAAGCCAAAACAAATCATTAACCGTTATTCATAAAAAGTTATGACCGGCCCGCAGATACAAATTTTACTCGATCTGATCGACCAAGCTTTTGATCACAAAGCGTGGCACGGGACAAATCTGAAAGGCTCGATCAGAGGCCTCGATGTGAAGACTGCGTCGTGGCGGCCGGAGTCGAACAGGCATAATATCTGGGAGCTTGTTTTGCACACAGCTTATTGGAAGTATGTCGCACGCCGTCGTTTGCTCGGCGAAAAACGCGGATCGTTTCCGCTCAAAGGCTCGAATTTTTTCACGCGACCCTCGAAAAACCATTCAGACGAAGCCGCATTAAAATCCGACATCACCCTTCTGATCGAAACTCACAAAACCTTACGTGCCGCGGTCGCAAGTCTTAAGGCAAAAGACCTAGCCATCACTCCGACCGGTTCGACGACAAGCAATCTCGCGCTCATTATGGGCATTGCGTCGCATGATCTTTATCACGCCGGGCAGATACAGTTGTTAAAGCGGCTGGTCGGGCGTGCTTGACTACTTCAACGCCTTTGCCTTTTCGATAACATCAGCTGGATTTGCCCGCAGCCAATAATTTTCAGTTAGATTCAGCCAGCGGACAGTTCCGGTCGAGTCGATCAAAAACTCACCAGGTCGGGCAACGCTAATGCCATCTTCGACGGCGTTCTCGTGGACGAGATCGTATTTGCGAATCGCTTCAAGATTTGGATCGGAAAGGATTGGAAATGTAAAACCATATCGCTGGGCGAGATCGCGATTGATCTCTGTCGAATCGACGCTGATCGCGATCGGCGTAACCTCGGCTGCTGTAAATTTATCGATATTCTGCTGTATTCCCCGCAACTCGGAGATGCAGAACGGTCACCAGTAGCCGCGATAAAACACCAGCAGCACGCCTTTTTGTTTACTTAACGTCTCACTGAGCGAAACTTGTTTGCCGCTTGTGTCGGCGAGAGTAAAGTCAGGTGCCTTTTGTCCAACCTGCGGCGCACCGGTAGATTTGGGCAGCCACGTTGACATAAAAAATGCCAGAAACACAAACAAACCAAAGACCGCACCACTCAGCAACGTGAGAATCGCGGCCGTGATTTTTGATATTTTTCCTCGCCCTGCGGCAAAAGCTCGACGAAGTCCGACGACCAAAAAGATCGCTGCGATCCCAAACAAACCAACGCTCAGCCATCGATAGTCCGTGCTGACCGACCACTGCGAAAAGACCATCGGCACGCTTGCAAACGCAAACAAACTTAATAAAAATCCGAGTACAATTTGCCAGTTAAAACCGTTGTTTTTCATAAGATCTAAATCAGTCGAAGCACTTGTCGGGCACGTTTTCGAGAGTGTTAATTATCAGCATATCTACGACCGCGTTGAAATCGTGACCTGACTCTTCGAACACGCGGAGCTGTTCGTCAGCCGAGGTGCCTCGTTCTAGCATTGTGTGAATATGCTCGATTTCTTTACGAGAGTCGAGCGGATCGACGACTTCATCGACAAATTCGAGCAGCTCGCGGATCAGATCGCGGACCGGAACCTCTTTTTGTTTGCCGAGATCGAGCAGCTTGCCGTCAAGTCCGTAGCGGATAGCGCGCCATTTGTTTTCGAGAATGAGGCGGCGGTGATAGATGCGAAACCCGAGATTGTTGTCGATCAAAATATGGAGCTTCGCAACTATCGCCTGAAACAGCGCCGCGACGGCAATCGTATCATCGACGCGTGTCGGAATGTCGCACACACGAAATTCGAGGGTCGGAAATATGTGATGCGGACGCACGTCCCACCACAATTTCGAGCCATCCTGCATGCAGTTCATCTTTATGAGGAGATCGACGTATGACTGAAACTGAGCATAAGATTCGAAATGATCGGGAATCTCTGTGCGCGGAAATTTTTTAAAAACCTCAGAGCGGTAGGATTTCAAACCGGTGTTAAATCCGAGCCAGAAAGGTGACGACGTTGTCATCGCCAAGATATGCGGCAAGAAATAACGCGCGGCGTTCATTATCTGGATTCGCCGCTCGAGATCAGGTATGCCGACGTGAACGTGAACGCCGAATATCAACAAACTGCGCGCGACCATCTGTAGCTCATCGACCAGCAACTTATAGCGGTCACCGTCATAAATCTCCTGTTCAGACCATTTAGAGAAAGGATGCGTCGAGGCCGCGACGATCGCCATACCCTTTTTGGCGGCGAGTGATGCGATAATGCACCGCAGTTTTGTGATGTCCTCGCGGGCCTCCTGTATGTTCGCACACACGCCCGTGCCGACCTCGATCATCGACTGGATCATCTCGGGTTTGATCTTTTCGCCGAGCAGAAGTTTGCCTTCCTCGAGAATTTCGGAGACGTGCGATTTGAGTTCGCGCGTCTCGGGATCGACGATTTGAAACTCCTCTTCGATGCCGAGTGTGAATTGGTCGAACATATTTTTTAATTGAGCTGTAGCTCGCTGTGCAAAAACTCTTCGTCCGCCGGATCGAGATTCTTAAATCGCACGCCGACGCCGTGACCCGGATCGGCATAGACGACAGTGCCGTCGAGATTGAGTGTCCGCGTACCCATGCTCAGCGTCATCACGATAGGCGTTCCTTGATCGAGCGGGGCCGTCGTCGTCATATACAAACCGCCGGCGCCGATGTCACGCGTATTTGCGATGCCGGTTCCGTTACCGCCATCGAAGCGGACATCGACGATAAGTTTTTTGCGATCCGAGCCGCGTCTTTCAGTTTCAGACGACTCGGCGATTGTGTCCATTTCAGCCATATTGTTTATAGTTTCATTCACATTCTAACCCAAAACCGATTTATTACATAAGCCTGGAGCGTTGCAATTTATTACTCGCCAAGTTACCATAAACCACGTTAAAGCAAGTATTTTATTGACTCATTATGGGATTTTCGACGACCGCAATTCACGCCGGCAACGAACCTGATGCGGCAACCGGCGCGGTCAGCGTGCCAATCTATCAGACTTCGACCTACGCTCAAGAAGGCCTCGGCCGTCACAGAGGTTATGAATACGCCCGCACGCAAAACCCGACGCGCTCGGCACTGGAGAAAAATATTGCCGCGCTTGAAGGTGCAAAATTTGGCTTTGCGTTTGCATCGGGAATGTCCGCGATCGACGCCACGCTGAAACTTGTGAAGGCCGGCGATCATGTCATCCTCGGCGATAACACATACGGCGGAACATTTCGGTTATTTAACCGCATTTTGAAAGACTACGGCGTCGAATTTGATCTTGCAGACACGTCGGACATTGCAAACCTTGAGCGCGCATTCAAGCCGAACACGAAGCTCGTCTTTGTCGAGACCCCAACTAATCCGGTGATGACAGTGACCGACCTTAAAGCCGTCTCCGAGATGGCGCATGCACGTGGAGCAAAGGTGGTTTGCGACAACACTTTTATGTCGCCGTATTTCCAACGACCGATTGAACACGGGGTCGATGTCGTTGTGCATTCGACGACGAAATACTTGAATGGACACTCGGACAGCGTCGGTGGATTTGTCGCTCTAAACGACGAAAAGGATGCCGAATGGATCGGCTTTGTGCAAAACAGTATCGGCGCGATTCTCTCGCCGTTTGATTCATTTCTCGTGCTGCGCGGAACGAAGACGCTCGCAGTTCGCATGGAAGCTCACGACAAAAACGGTCGCGTCGTTGCAAACTTTTTGACCGAGCATCCGCGCATCGAAAAAGTTTATTATCCGGGCCTCGCATCACACCCGCAACACGAGCTTGCAAAGCGACAGCAAAGCGGCTTTGGCGGCATGGTTTCGTTCGAAACCGGCTCGCTCGACAACGCTCGTAAAGTCCTGGAATCAGTTAAGTTATGCACCCTCGGTGAGAGTCTTGGCGGTGTCGAAACGCTGATCTCGCACCCGGCGACGATGACGCACGCATCTGTTCCAGCCGAGACCCGTGATAAACTTGGGATCACCGAAGGCCTCGTGCGAATCTCGGTCGGAATCGAAGACGTGGAGGATATTATCGGGGACCTCGATCAAGCGCTGACTTAGTTCAAAGTTTTAAGTTCAACGTTCGAAGTTGCACAATTTTCGTGCTAACGTAACTTTGAACTTCTAACCTTTAACTTACAACCTGTAATCTATGCACACTGTTGAGATACATGCCACATCCCACATCGGCCGCGTTCGGAAAGGCAACGAGGACAATTACCTCGTGCTGAACATCGGCCGCGAAAAAGCATGGACAAGCGCGCAGGAGGACGGTGAATTCGTCATCGAAAGTCAGAAGTTCGAGATCGATGACAGCGGTGTTGTGCTGGCTGTGTCCGACGGCATGGGCGGCGCGCTTGCGGGCGAAGTCGCCAGCACGATGGCAGTCGAAGCCGTCACCGAAAAATTGCTAAACGCCGACGACGAACAAGTCACGCCCACGCCTGAAGAGAACGCTCACAACCTCATTCATCGACTCTACGACGCAACGGTTTTTGCAAATCATTTGATCCACGAACAGGGACGCTCCGACCCGCAGTTCCAAGGCATGGGTGCGACGTTTACCGGAATGGGGTTGACGCCGAATGCGGCGGACATTATTCAGGTCGGCGACAGTCGCGGCTACCTCGTTCGTAATGGACAGATCTATCAGATCACAAAAGATCAGTCGCTTGTTCAGCAGCTTATTGACGCGCAGCAGATTTCCGCAGAAGAGGCAGAAACTCACACTCTAAAAAATGTGATTCTTCAGGCATTGGGCGCGCAGAACGAGATCTTTCCCGTATCGGCACGTGTCGAACCGTGCAAGAACGATGTATTTTTACTTTGCAGCGACGGGCTCTCGAACAAAGTCGGCGCGGCTGAGATGCAGCAGATCGTTGGCGCGAATTTCGACAACTTACAGGCCGCGTGCGCCGAACTTGTAAAACTCGCAAACGAAAACGGCGGCGAGGACAACATCACAGTCATCATCGGTAAATTCACCGGCGACGAACTTCCAGAACCTGCCGAAGGCGAAGTAAAACTCGAACTGATCGACCTTGGCGGCATCCATGACACGGCCGATCAAACGGATGAAGAGGACACGGCCGAAATTCCATAGTTAGTCATTTCTCCAGTCTGGCAATTCCTTTGTAATTCGCCGCACATAAATCGACGAGCCTTTTACCTCGACGACCTCGACTTTTTCACCCTCTATCAACAAAGTTTCGTCATCGATCGGAAACGCAGTCCACGTCGAGCCAAAAACCTTAACGGCTCCCTCGTTGAGAGCGCCTTTGCTTGCTGTGGTGACGGTGCCTATTTTGCCCGGAAGCGAATCGACGCCCATTTTGATCGCGGGCGAACTGTGCGGCAGATAGCGTGCAAATATTGTTCGCGACATCAGCGTTAACGCAGTAGACACAATCGCGAACACCAAAAACTGCAACAAAAACCCGCCTCCGAGCAATCCGACCAGCGCCGCCGCAATCGCACCGATGCCAAACCACAGCAGCACAAACCCGAGCGTAAAGATCTCGGCTATTACAAGCGCGACGCCGAGTACGAGCCAAAGTATCCAAAGGATATTGTCCATCTGTCCAAATATACGTCTTTCAATGCAAAATGCGCAATCAACAATTTATGAATGAAAGCCGTGAAAAATTT